>NZ_JACAQY010000057.1:0-49288 GCF_013386835.1 Pseudomonas sp. IPO3774 | reverse complement strand
AGCGAGGCACCGAGTGGTGGGGCAAAGCGTTTTTTGGTTACTTTTTTAGGCGTTTGTAAAAAAGTGACCCGCTGTAAGAGCGGAACCATAAGCCGCCGTTACCGAAGAAACGGATATGTACTCAGTCAACAATAAACCGCACCCCCGCCCTAACCCGCTCATCCACGGTCAATTCGAAAATATCCGGCCGGGCATAATGCCCAACCACATCATAGTCATACCGCGCCCGCACCAAATCATCCGTATCAATCCGCGCCACCAGCAACCCCGCGCCACCGAGCAATGGCCCGGCAAGAACGTCCCCCATGGGCCCGACAATCACACTGCCCCCCGCGATCAGAGGCCGATCCACCGGCCAGTTCGCCACCTCCACACCCAACGCCTGGGGTGACGCCTGCACCTGACACGCACTCACCACAAAACACCGCCCCTCATGGGCAATATGCCGCATGCTCACCTGCCACATTTCCCGCTCATCCACCGTCGGCGCGCACCACACTTCCACACCCTTGGCGTACATCGCGGTGCGCAACAACGGCATCATGTTCTCCCAGCACACGGCGCCACCGATGCGCCCTACCGCGGCATCAATCACCGGCAACGTCGAACCATCACCCTTGCCCCAGATCAGCCGCTCAGTGCCGGTAGGCATCAATTTGCGATGCCTGGCCACCAACCCGCCCACCGGTTCGAAATACAGCACCGTGCAATACAACGTGCTGCCACTGCGCTCGATCACGCCCAACACCAGGCTCGCCCCGGTGCGCGCCGACAAGCCGGCCAGCGCTTCGGTCTCCACACCCGGCACATCAATCGCATTGGCAAAATACCGCGCAAAGGCCTCGCGCCCTTCAGGCAGGCGATACCCCAGCTGGGTGCCGAAGCCTTCACCTTTGGGATAACCCCCGAGCAACGCTTCCGGCATCACCACCAGTTGCGCACCGCTGCGCAGGATTTCGTCCTCGTAGGACAGGATCTGTTCCAGGGTCTCAGCCTTGCCACCCGGCAAGGAACCGATTTGCAGCGCAGCCACGGTAGAAACAGGCATCACGATCACTCCGTATCAATGGGGGTTGCCCATTCTCCGGCCAGCGGCAATCATGAATAAAGCCCGCTTCGCTGCTAACTGATATGAGCCATATGAATATCGCCAACGTCGATCTCAACCTGCTGAAAACCTTCGAGGCCCTGCACGACGAATCCAGTGCCAGCCGTGCCGCCCTGCGCCTTGGCGTCACGCAGTCGGCGATCAGTGCAGCCCTGCGCCGCTTGCGCGATGTGTACGGCGATCAGTTGTTCGTGCGTACCGGCCGGGGCCTGGCGCCCACCTTGCGGGCCAATCAGTTGAAGCCGGTGATCAGCGAAGCCCTGGATCGCTGCCGCCAGAGCCTGGCGATGGTGGATCCCCAGGGCAATCACTATCAGGGCCGTTCGGTGGTGGTGGGGTTATCGGATGATTTTGAAATCGCCTACGGCCGGCGGCTGATTGAAGAGATTGCCCGGCGTGCGCCAAAGCTGCGGTTGATGTTCCGCCAGACCCACAGCCAGATCGTTGCCGACGCCCTGCTCGACCGCAGCCTGGACCTGGCAATCACCGCCGGCGGGTTTGCCGAGCGCCGGTTGAGCCGGCAGGTATTGGGGGAAGGCCATTACGCGTGCCTGGTGGACCCCGACAGCCTGGCGCCGGGACAACAGGCCATCGACCTCGACGAGTTCGTCAGGCGCGAGCATGTGCTGGTGTCATCCGGCGGGTTTATCGGGATCACCGACGAGGGCCTGGCCGCGCAGGGGCTGAGCCGCCACGTAGGTGCCTCGACCACACACTTCGCGGCGCTGCCGTTCTTGCTCAAGGGCAGCCAGGCGGTGGCGACCATCCCCGGCCATGCGGCCCAGGCCATCGCGCAGATGACCGGACTGAGGGAGCTGCCTTGCCCGCTGGCGCTGCCGCGTTACCCGGTGGAGCTGGGCTGGCGCACCCAGGCGCAACTGGATCCGTTGCTGCTCAAGGTGCGCGAGGCAATCGAGGCTTGTTTTACTTCGCCGCCATCAGGCGATTGACTTCACTGCGCACCATGTTCGAGAACTCCGGCGGTGACATGCCGTCCAGTTCTGCACGCACCCATTCGGCCCATTTGCCCTTGCGCTTGGCGCGTTCGCCAAACAGGCGGGCGGCCTCGCCCTTGGCCTTGCCCAGGTTGCTTTGCCAGAGGTCGTAGAGACGGGACTTTTCATCTTCCAGCGCGGCGCGCTCGGCGAGGGGCTTGTTGGCCAGATTGAAGCTCATGTTGAATTACCTGCTGCACAAATAGGTGACATCTTACACTGTAGGTTGAAATTTCCTGGCCTGGATTTCTCCTAAGCTGACCACAGGAAAAAAACTGCAACTTTTGCCCGCTTCAAACACTCCATTCTTCATCAAGCGCATTCATTGCCACATTCACCCGCAAGGAGTTAACCCAATGGCTCGCAAATCTGCCGCCCAAGCCGTCGAAGACCAAATCAAGGACCAAGCCTTCAGTGAACTGACCGCACTGATCGAAGAATCGGACAAGCTGCTCAAAAGCAGCGCGTCACTGGTGGGGGAAGAAGGTGAAACCCTGCGTGAACAGGTCGCCATCAAGCTCAAGCAGGCGCTGGACTCGGTGTCCAACGTGCGCGAGCGCAGCAAGCCGGTGGTGGATGCCACCGAAACCTATATCGGTGGCCACCCATGGCAGACCGTGGCGATTTCCGCCGGGTTTGGCCTGGTAGTCGGCCTGTTGCTGGGCCGCCGCAACTGATCTGATGCAACGGCTGCGCCCTCCCCGGGCGCAGCGCGCTTCACGCCTGTGCCAACACCCGCAACCGACTCAATTCCTGCGTTTCGATCTCGATCCCGCCTGACAGCGACTTCGCCCGTGTGCGATGGCGCCGATCCCCCGGCAAACGCCGCAACCCTGCCGCATGCATCTGTCGCACCAATTCCTGGCTGCGCTCGGCGAAGCTCTGCCCGGCGGTCTTGCTCGGGTCGATCACGATCAGCAACTGGCCGGTCCATGGCGTACGGGCGCCGGGGTGATCGGACCAGTTGAACTCAAACGAGAAGTTACCGCCCGTGAGGGCCGCGGCCAGCAGCTCGACCATCATCGACAGGGCCGACCCCTTGTGCCCGCCAAACGGCAGCAGCGCGCCGCCTTCGAGGATCGCCCTGGGGTCCTGGGTCGGCTGGCCGAGGCTGTCCACACCCATGCCCGGCGGCAGGCGCTCGCCCTTGCGCGCGGCAATCTGCACGTCGCCATGGGCGATGGCGCTGGTGGCCAGGTCAAACACGATCGGCAGGCCATCGGCGCGGGGCGCGGCGAAGGCAATGGGGTTGGTGCCGAACAGCGGGCGGTCGGCGCCGTGGGGCACCACGCAGGTCATGCTGTTGACCACGCTCAAGGCCACCAGGCCTTCTTCAGCAAAAGGCTCGACATCCGGCCAAAGCGCCGCGAAGTGGTGGGAGTTATGGATCGCCAGCAAGGCAATCCCGGCACTGCGGGCCTTTTCCACCAACAGCGCACGGGCGGCTTGCAGTGCGGGCTGGGCGAAGCCGTTAGCCGCATCCACCCGCACAAACCCGCTGGCCACATCCTCGACCACCGGCACCGCCTTGCCGTTGACCCAGCCACTGGCCAGGGTCGAGACGTAACCGGGGATACGGAATACACCGTGGCTGTGGGCACCGTCGCGCTCGGCGCTGGCGCAGTTCTCGGCCAGCACCTGGGCCACATCGGCCGACGTACCGTGGCGGACAAACACCTGGCGCAGCAGGTCGGTCAATTGCGCATAACTGAGTCGCTCTGATGAAGACTCGACATCCAAAGGCGATGCAGACATCTGAAGCTCCCGTTTAATTATTGGAATGGGCAACAGCGTACAAGAATCGGTCCGTCGATTAGACAGGGTTTGCCCCATGGCTGTCGACAGGGAGCGCCAGACATATCTAGCCCCTCGTGGCGCCAGGCCTGGATAGGTTGCAGGCACGCAACTCTTCAAGGATCAGGATGATGAGCCACACCCCTCTCCCGTATTTTTTCCCCGAAGCCATGCGCGTGGGCTGGAGGGCGCTGGACCGTGAGCGCCAGCTGAACATCGACAGCAGGGACATCGAGTTTCTCGGCAAGGTGTTTTTTGCCAGCGATGCAGGCCGTCGCCAACAGTCGCCGCCAATGATCGCGCAGCGCATCTGGTTGAATAAAAGCACTGCCAATGCCGTCGAACTGGCCGGCAGCTTCATGATGAGTTCAACCAGCGCCTACCCACATGCCTGGCTCTACACCCCGTACGGCGGCCTGGAAAAATTCGACAGCCCCGCCCACTTGCTGACAGCACTGACCGAGCGCTTGAAAACCCCGGACAGCGCCACGCAACTGCTGTACTTCCTGCCCTTGCAGCAACAACCATCGCCGCTACTCGACAACCGACTGGTGCTGACACCGGAGGCCATGCTCGGCGACGTATTGGGTGAACAGGAAAAAACCCTCAGACGCTATCAGGAGAATAATCGCCAGGCGCTGCTGGCGGCGTTGAAACAGTTGCCCGCCCTCGGCACCCTGCTTTCAAAACTGCTCGAAAGCGTCTGCCGCACACTGTTCCCCGGGCTCAGCCCCGGCGAAGCCCACGTGAGTTTTTTCGCCATACAGCCCGTTGGGCACACGGTGCCTCGCTGGCTCGACTCGCTGCAACTCAATGACGCGGTGCTGTTGTACTACCGTGAACAAGCCTGGCCCGCCGGGCAAACCCGGGAGTTCTTCCACCCCAAGCGGCCTGCCGACGCCAAGGCCCGCGACACGCAGCGTTGGGAAACCGCGATCAAACAAGCCGCCGGCCAACTGATCCCGTTCCTGCACAGTGCACTGGAGACGTTCTGGAACAGCGAGATCGCACCGGGCGTGTCGCGTCGGGCCTGGTTCGCCCGGGCCATGGCCGCCAATGCGCAACTGGATCTGCTGTTCAAGCGCCAGCAATCCATCATCAGTCCGGAGCAAAGCCGCGCATTGGCAGCGCTGTACGCTTCCCGGGGTAACGAGGCCCCCCCGAACAGCCAGACGCTGCGCGTCGAGAACGTACAGATCTGGGAGCAGCCGAGCAACGCCGTCGAGCTGGCCAGCACCTTGATGATCGGCAATTCGCAGACCTTTCTCTACACCCCAGAGAAGGGCCTGCAGGTGCTCGGGACCTACGACGATCTGATGGACACCCTCAAGGCCATGGTCAAGGCACCAGGCTATGAAGATGACCTCTACAACCTGATGTCCCTGGAGGAGCGGGCGCTGTTTGTGGGGTTCAAGACGCCGCAGTTTTCCGGCATTCCTATCGCCGGCAATCTGTTTGAGCAGGTGCTCGAAACCATCATCGGCAAGCAGCAACAGAACCTACGCTACGCGCTCGATCTGTACCGACGCACCCGCGCCGGCATTGACCCCTCGGCCTTGCTCGACTACGCGCTGGATGTGCGGTACATGATCGACAGCCACCTCCCGGGCCTGGATACCGCGGGACGCTGGACGCCTCATTCGGTACTGGCCGACCCGACTCGCCCGGTGTCGCTGGCCGCCGAACGTGCCGCCCTGCTGCAAAAGCAGATGACCGATATCCAGGACACGCTGGCAACCCAGGTGCGAGCGCAACCCACATTGGCCAACACCGTCAATCAGGCGCTCACCGCCGAGTTCAACCGCCGCGGCTTGGCTGGCCACGATCCCGGCAAGATCTACGTCAATCGCTACGCCGCCAGCGCAAGCGCGACACCCGCCACTGCGCCCCTGGAAAGCCAGAGCCTGCGCAGTTACTTTCTTGCGCGCCTGATACACAAGCGCGGGCCGATTCCGCAAACGCCGCACTATGGCCTTTACGCCAGCCAGGGCGATGGGGCTGTCACACCGCTGGGCGGCCTGGACATAGCGCAAGCCAACGCAGTGCTCGATGCCGCACTGGTCAAGTTTCATCACTCCAACATTGCCGATATTCCCCGCGAATACCTGGAACAGCTCAAGGCGCCGATGGCCCATGCCATGGCGGTGGCGATCCAGGGCGAAGCCAGGCTCAGGCGCCTCAACAACAGCCTGGACGCGCGTGATGAGGCGATCGCGCAGACGGTGTTTGATCTTCAACACCCTGATCGCCGCCGGCGCCAGGGCCTGGGTGGATTCATCCCGGATGCCTATGCGTTGACCGTCGAACCCGAGGGCCTGACGCAACGGGTGCCCCTGGCGCATTGCTTGATGCTCACCGAACGCGGTGGCCTGGCCCCGTCCCACTCAGGCCGGGCCGTGCTGTGGACGCCGGCGCGCGGCCTGGAGAGTTTCGCCAATGTCAGCCAGTTGCAGACAGAACTGCAACGACGACTGGCCGCCCCGGACCTTCGCAGGCAGCTACTGGCCAATCTCGACCCGCGCTATCTCAAACCGCACCAGGCCTGCGCACTCGGTCAGTTCATGCTGATCAACGGCGCGGTCGCACAGCACTGCCAGCAGTCCTGGATTGATCATTACCGGGCACAACGGGCTCACTGCCTCACCCTGACGCTCTCAGGGGACGCCTTGCTGAAGCGTCTCGGGGGGCTGGAAAAGGCCTTGCCGGCCAACGACCTGGGCCATGCCTCACAAATCGCCCAGACCTTCATGGCACAACAATCACTGCCCGCCTGGCTGGGGATGGCGTCTGTCAGCCAACAGCGTCGCCATGTCGAAATCCTTGAGCAATACCGCCACAGCCTCACGGATGACAAGGACTACCTTGACGATTTCCTGCCGCTGCCAGCGTATCTCGGCAGCAAGCTCATCGACTTGTTGCAGCCCTATGACGTGCGCCCGCAAGACGTCTACATCCTGCCCAAGCTGGTATTGGCCGGCCAGCGGCAGAACCTGGTGGACTACGCCCTCAATCACGTCAGCCAGCAAGCTGCTGCATTCGATGTCGAGTCCACAGCCGCCGGCCTGACACCTGCTGTGGTGCGCCAGATCCTCGCGCGCCTGCCCCTCAAGCAGGACCACCAGGCTTGCCTGGTCGAAAAACTCACCCCGGGCAAGCCGGGCGCAGACGTGCGGGAGCGCCGGTTTATTCAGCAACTGCCCTGGCAACTGTTGCAAAATGCCCACGCGCTGAGGCTGCAGGAACTGTTATCACCCGCGGGCCTGAGCCTGGTCGAACAGGTCCTCGACATGCCGGACGCGCTCGCCCGCGCAGCGGTCGAGGGCGCGACCTCGACAGTGCGTCCGCTGGAGTTGATCGCCACGGCGGGGGCCCGGTCCATCAAGGCCCTTGGGGTCTACTTGATCAGTGCCGTCGAAAGCACTCCGCTGGTGATGTATGCGCCCTATGGGCCGCAACAGGCGTTCCAGGAGTTCGACAACGAAGCCGATTTGATTCGCCGGCTCAACCTGCCCGGCCCCTTGCAGGACTGGGTGATCGGTCGCCTGCCAGAGGCTGAGCAAGCCACGTATAGACACCTCTGGGCCAGCACGGTCGGGGGAACTTCGGAAATCACCCTGGGGGCCAATCCGATCAAGGGCCACGCGCTCAAGCAGTTGTACCGCGACAACATCGGATTGATCTCGAACCTGTTTGAACAGCAATCCCAGGCCAACGGCCGGTCAGCCTGGGACACCCTCAAAGCCTTGTTCAGCAGCGGACTGCAGCACGCGCAGGCGTTGCTGCCGGGCAAACTGATGGTGCCGCTGGTGATCTGGCAAAGCTACAAACTGTTCCAGGCCTCTGCCGAAGACTTGCAGCAACACCGCTGGCGCGAGGCGCTGCAAACCTTCATCGGCGGTGTCGCGCAAATGGCTTCGATCCGCGCATTGATGGATGAACCCTCGACACCAGGCACCGCCCCCGCGCAACCCGCGCCGACGCAAACGGCCAGTGCCTGGCACGACATGGACGTCACCGCCCGGGCGCGAACCCGGCTGCAAGGGTACGAAGCCTGCGACATCAGCCTGGAGGGCCTGACGGCAGGCAACACGGGCGTCTACACAGCGACGGACAACCGGCATTACCTGCCGTGCGCAGGCAAGGTCTACCGCGCCAGGCAGGTCGAAGGCCATTGGCGGCTTTTCAGTGCACGGTCCAAAGGACCGTTTGTGCGCCTGGATGCCAACCGCAAATGGACCCTGGACCCGGGCGCATCGGTTCGCCGCCACGGCCCCGGATGGAGTGCAATGATGGACCGCCGTGAGGTGCGGACAGCCGTGGACCAGGTGATGAACGTCGAGGCCCGCGGCCTCGCCGAGATTCGGCGTGTGTCGCCCTCCAGGGCCCAGGCGATCGTCGAGGCACTGGACCTGGCAACCTTCTACCTGCACAACTGCCAGCAGAACCTGAAGCTGCTCGACCACCAGTATCCGCCCGTGACCCGGGTGCATCGCTTTATCAACCGCTTCTTCGGCATCCCGATAGACGCCGACACCGGCCCGGCCAAGTTTCCGGAAGCCCTCGCGCAAAAACTCATGGACACGGTGACCGCCCTCCTCGATGAGGCGCTGGAGCCGACACTCTACTCGCTCAATTCCCGGCGTTTCGTCTCCGGTGCGCATATTGCCGAACCCGAACGGCACTGGGCGTTTACCATCGACGGCGACCCGGATCGACGCATCTACCTCACTGAAAACTTCTTCAACCCGCCTACGGCCGATTTCGAAGGGCGCCTGATCAATCACTTCGACCAAAGAGCCCATGCCCGCGCGGCCACCTTGATTCATGAGTTGACTCATATCGTGAGCAATACCGCCGACGTCGCCTACCTCAATTCCACATCACCTTTTTCCGACCTGATTGAAGTACAGACCCAAGCCGGTCGCGATCTTCAGGACTGGCTGCGCAACGTGCAGGAGAATGCGTACTCGATCAACACGCCAGTGGGGCAGTTGTTCAAATCAGCGGACGCGTGGGGGGCTACCGGGTCTGATCTGGGGACCGACCCGGAAGATGACTACATCAAGCAGCAGATTCTTGCCACGACCGGAGGCGTGGACTTGAGCAATGCGCGGGGAATTTTCAAAACCAACCTGACGCGGCGGTTCAACACACAGATGGATAACGCCGACTCACTGACCTTGCTGATCACCACCCTGGGGCGCCAGTTGGACCCCGTGCCTTCGATTGCCGAAGCCACACCGTAACAGACAGGGTGCGGACCGAACGCCCGCACCCGTCAGTTCATTCAGTCTTTCTGATCGCGCAACACATTGCCCGACTCACCATCGATGCGGAACTCATAGACCACGCCATCGGCCTTGCGCCCCTCACCTTCCCAATAGCCATCGTTATCGGCTTCGATCTTGTAGATCTGGACGTAACCAGCCTTGGTCTTGGCGGTCTCGATGGCTTTCTCAATGGTGATCCAGCCTGCGCCCGGTTTGTCCGCCAGGGCGGCTCCAGCACTGAGCAAGGCGGTGGTTGCGACAACGGCGGCTAAGGTTTTCTTAAGCATTTTCGTGCTCCATTAGGGAATGAGTGTTACCTGTCCTGAATTTTTTAGGGCCCTGCAGACGAGAATTAGTTCCAATTGATGTGCATTCGCCATGATGGCTGTTCTCGCCGTCCTGCTGTGGAGGTTAGAATGTCGGAAATCAGGATGAGTTAATGACAGATAAGTCCCTATCAGAAGCCGAATACGACGCCATCACCGATGCCGCTGCGCACTGGTGCATGCGTCTGCACGCCGGCGATTGCACGACGGCGGAGCGTCAGGCCTTCGAACAGTGGCACGATGCGCATCCACTGCATGCCTTCGAATACGCCGCGATGCTGGAAATCTGGGACGTTGCCGATCACTTGCCCCGCAGCGAGCCGGCCCCCGTCGTGGCGCGACGACAACCTCGCAGCCGTTTGAGGAACTACGCGGTAGCGGCGGCGATATGCCTGGTGGCCTTGCCACTGGCGGCCTTTACCGGCTGGGAAGCAGGCTGGCTGCCCAGCTCGTACAACCATTACGAAGCTGAAAACAGCTTGCGCCAGGTCACCCTTGACGACGGCAGCCAGGTTGAACTTAACCTGGGCACCGAACTGGTCTACAGCAATTTCAAGGATCAGCGCCGGGTTACCCTGAAAAAAGGCGAGGCGTTTTTCAAGGTCAGCCATGACGCGCAACATCCGTTTATCGTCCACGCCGGGGACGGCCAGGTTCGAGTGACCGGCACTCAGTTCAATGTCTGGAAATACGAAGACCATGTGCGGGTCATGCTGCTGCAAGGCTCGGTGCTGGTGAGCAGCGACGACGCCCACAGCGGCCTGCGCCTGTCACCCGGGATGCAGGCCAGCTACAACCGTGGCGATGCCAGCCCCCAGGCCCAGCCAATTGCCCCGGGCGACACCGCCCTGGCCTGGCGTGAAGGCAAGCTGATCCTCGACAACCTGGCCCTGGCCGACGCGTTGCCGCTGATCAATCGCTACCTGAGCAAACCCGTGATGCTGGCCGACGCCGGCACCGGCGCGATCCGCATTGGTGGCATCTACAACATCAACGAGGTGTCCAACCTCGTCCCCTCCCTGCCCAAGGTCCTGCCGGTCTACCTGACCCAGAACCAGGACGGCAACCCTGTACTCAATTCGATTCCGCGCAAAACCCCAAAGAGCTGAGCCAGGGTCATGGCCCTGCGCCCTCCTCCCGGATGCTGCCTGCGTCAAATCGTCCATTTTTGAAACACTTGCACCGGCTGAGCTGACAGCCGGCTGCGGAGTGCCGGGTTTACGGCGCGCAGTGTTTCATCCCTGAGACACCTGCCAGGCGGGCTGGACAAAGGCCCGCTGTCTCACAGTTGAAACACATCCACTGTGCATTCTATCCCCCGCGCTCATAACCCCATGAATGTCATCCCAAATTCAAAAGCGGCACAGCTCCTGCTCTCTTCCTGACAGCGCTGTTTAGGGTCAGCGCCAAGAATAAGGAATGCCGTCGTGAAGACACTTAATCCAGGCTCATTGAGCCTTCTGCTGATCAGCTGTGTACTGAGTACCAGCGTGAGCCTCCCGGTGCTCGCGGCAGGCGACGGTGTGATCGTGATTCAGCGCACCGTCCAGGGCCACATGGCTGGCCGCACCGCTGGCGTCGACCCCAACCCGGTCACCGTCAATGCCAATTCTTCTCCACAGATCCTGCGGGCCACCAGCGAGCTGAGCGACAACGACTACGCCAACATCAGCAGCGGCTCCAGCATCACTCGCGCCATCCTGCCCGGCGGCAACCTTCCCGGCTTGACCAACAACGGGGGTGGCGTAGGCCTCGGTGGCGGCGCAGCGGCCGGCCATGGTGGCGGCTCCAGCCTCTCGGGGCAGATCAATGGCTCAATCTCCCGCGGCATGGCGCCTTTGAACAATATCGGCAGCCTGATGGGAGGCCAGTGAGATGAACCATTCCTGGTTGTTCCTGGCGATCCTGGGCTGCTCGGCGGCCATGGCTGACAACAGCGCAGTGATCGACAACTCCGGCAAGCAATACAACGGCATCGTCTCGATCAACCAGGCGGCCGGCAATCAGCAACAACAGCTCAACAGCCGCGCGATTTCGGCGGGCAGCAACTCCCAGGCGGGCGGCGCCCTCAGCCAGACCATCGGCGGCGCACCGGCCGATCGCTCCCAGAACGCCAGGGTGGCGATCCAGGGCAGCTCTTTCAGCAATGGCAGCGGTGTACTGGGCGTCAACCAGTCGGCCGGGGCCAGCAACCAGATGATCAATGCGGTGCGGATCAGCGTGAATGCTGGCCCGCAAAGCATCGACGACAGCGTCATGTCGCAACAGAACGTGGCGCTGTCACCAAACTCAGGGTTCACCTCTACCACTGGCAGCCGCCAGGTCGTCACAAGCGACCAGGCCTTCACCGGCAGCCGTGGAGTGGTACAGGTGAATCAGAGTGCCGGGGTGGGGAACCGCATGGCTAACGCCCTGAACGTACAGATCCAATGATTCATTGGAGCTCGAAGCTGGACCGTACCAACACTTAACCAACTAATTAGAAGCAAGGGGAAATACCATGAAAACTACAATGGCTCTTAAACCACTGGCCTTCGCTCTCGCTGCAATCATGGCTGCCGCCGCACATGCCAACCCACCTACTCATCAGCCTACCGCTGCAGTAGCCGCCGTTTCCGATGCGCAATCGAGCAACCACAATGGCGTGCTCAACCTGGGCACCCAGAACAACGCGTCGGCCAACAACTCGTTGAACGGCAGCAGCGGCAACGCCCAGGCCAACATCGCAGCCGGTGATGGCAACCAACAAGACAACCAGACCGCCATTGCGGCCGGTGATGCAGATGCCGTGTTTGCCCAAGCTACCATTACCCAAGACAACCGCAACAACGTCTCGGTGCAAGTGGCTACCCACAACAACGCTTCGCTCAACAACTCGGCCAACGGCAGCTCCGGCAACCTGGGTGTGAGCGTTGCCGCGGGTAACTTCAACCAACAGAAAAACCAACTGGCAATTGCTTCTGCCAGTGGTGCCGCCGCCGCTGCCTCGAGCAACACTACTCAAACCAGCGTCGACAACACCTTCCTCAATACCGTGGCCACTCAGTCTGGCCCATGGGGCAGCCACACTTACCTGCCTGTCGTGAACAACGCCAGCGCCAACAACTCGCTTAATGGCTCTTCGGGCAACCTGGGCGCCAACATTGCTGCAGGCGTGGGCAATCAACAGGGCAACACCACTGTGATTTCCTCCGGCGTACGTTTCTGATGCAACGGGGCCTTGGCAACAAGGCCCCTTTTTATTCCAGTGTCCACCAGGCCATTCGATCATGCGGATCATCGCCCTCACCCTCCTGTTATTGCTCACCGGCCCGACTTGGGCGGGGCAAATGGCGATTGCTGCCATGCCCGGCGGTGGCGTGATCTTCAAGAAGGTCGAGAGCATCCGTGAACGCAAGTTCGCCAACCTGGTGGAACAGAAAACCGATTTCAGCTGCGGTGCCGCCGCCCTGGCCACCATCCTGCGCCAGGCCTACTGGATGGATGTGGATGAAGACCACATCATCAAGGGCATGCTGGTCAACGCCGATCAGGACCTGGTGCGTACCCAGGGCTTTTCGATGTTGGACATGAAGCGCTACCTGGAAAGCATCGGGATGCGCGCCCGGGGTTACCGGATCAATGCAGACACCCTGCTCACGGTGAAGATCCCGGTGGTGGTGTTGCTGGAGATTCGCGGCTACAAGCACTTCGTGGTGATGCAGCGCGCCGACAAGGACTGGGTGTACATCGGCGACCCGGTACTGGGCCATAAACGCTATGCCCGCGACGACTTCGTCAAAGGCTGGAATGGCATCGTCTTCGCGGTATTGGGCGAAGGTTATGACAAGACCAACGTGCTGCTCGACCCGCCCACCCCACTGACGGCGAAAAACAGAATCAATGAGTTCAGTCCGGTGCGGGACAGTGAATTGATGGACTTCGGTTTTATCCAGAGCGACTTCTTCTAGAAGCGCAATAAGGGGCAGGACGCTCCAGGAGCAAACGATGAACACTTACCGTTGGCTGACGGTCATGTGCCTGGCAGCCTCAATGCCCGCTTATGCGTCATCGGTGTTCAAACCGATTGAAATAAAGGACTCGGAACTGGCTGACCTGCGTGGTCGCTACGTGATGCCGGGGCGGATCATCAGTTTTGGCATCGTGATGAGCAGCACCTGGACCAATGCCGCCGGCGACAGCGTGACCGGCTCGGCCAGCATGAACGTCAACGCGTCGACCGTCACCCCGCAGTTTTATGTGCAGGTAACCGACAGCCCCACCAAAGTCTCGCCCAACCAGCCGAATGGCACCGGCACGGTGGTCGGTGGTGCCGGCCTGGGCAGCGGCCAGGGCGTGACCCAAAGCGTGCGCGCCGCCGGCGATGGCAACACCGCCAGCAATAACGTGAATATCAATGTGAACCAGAATGGCTTGTCGCCGGCCAATGTCGTCCAGTCCGGACAAGCCCTGGTGGCTGGCCAGTCGGTCACCGGCAGCACGGGTGCCGGCCAGGTCACGGTGTCGGCCGCCAATGGCGGGCTGCAAATGGCGATCCTGGCCAACAACAATCAGGGCAATTCGTTGCAGCAGATCGGCGCCGGGAATGTCCTGCAAGGCACGGTTTTGCAGGGTAACAGCAACTTCGTCAGCAACATGACCCAACTCAATGTGGTGCTGGGCAACAACGGTTTGAACAATTTGGGGCAGAACCTCAACCTGAATCAACTCAGGGGCCTACGCCCTAACGGTTATTGAACTACGCTGTGCCTCGACACTTGCGCATTAGAAAGGGACGGCTTATTCCATGCATCGATCGCTATCGTTACGTGCCGTAATTTGTTTAAGCACGCTCCTGCCCGCATCCATGTTGTATGCCGCGCCGGACACCGACATAGACACATTGAAAAAGGAATTGCTGGAGCTCAAGCAACGCTACGAAGTGCAGCAAAAAGCACTGGCGGTGCTGGAGCAACGGGTACGCCAGGTGGAAGAACAACCGGTGGCGCCGCCGCCCAAACGCCTGGCCAAATCCCCGGCAGACTTCCAGAAAGGCGGCACCACAGTGGCCGGCAACACGCCGGGAGTCGGCGCGGCTGCGGCCTCGGGCGGTGCAGCCGGTGGCGCGTCCTACGGCCAGTCCCTCAAGGATGATTCGGCCCCGGCGCAGAGCGTGAGCAACTTGTATAACGAGGCCAGCGGGTTCTTTGGCAACGGCAAGTTCAGCTTTGAAACCGGCGTCACCTATTCCCGCTACGATGCCCGCCAGTTGACCCTCAACGGCTTCCTGGCGCTGGACTCGATCTTTCTCGGCAACATCAACCTGGACCGGATCAAGTCGGATAACTGGACCGTCGACCTCACGGGCCGCTACAACCTCGACAACCGCTGGCAGTTCGATATAAACGTGCCGGTGGTTTACCGCGAGTCGACCTATCAGTCCGGTGGTGCCAACGGTGGCAGCGGCACCGCGACCTCGGAACAATCGGTCACGCGTGACCCGACTATCGGCGACGTCAACTTCGGGATTGCCTACAAATTCCTCGACGAGAGCGTCAACCTGCCGGATGCCGTGGTGTCGGTGCGGGTCAAGGCACCCACCGGCGAAGATCCGTTTGGGATCAAGCTGGTCCAGTCATCCAGCAACACCAACCTCTTCGTGCCGGAAAGCCTGCCCACCGGCAACGGTGTGTGGTCGATCACGCCGGGTATCTCGCTGGTCAAGACCTTCGACCCGGCGGTATTGTTCGGCTCGCTGTCGTACACCCACAACTTCGAAGACTCGTTCAGCGATATCAGCTCCCAGGTCGGCCAGAAGACCCCGGGGAAAGTGCAGTTGGGCGACAGCTTCCAGATCGGCGCTGGCGTGGCGTTTGCGCTGAACGAGAAGATGAGTATGTCGTTCTCGGTGTCCGACCTGGTGCAACGCAAGAGCAAGCTCAAGCCGGATGGCGGCGACTGGCAGTCAGTGGTTTCCAGCGATGCCAACGCGGGTTACTTCAACGTGGGCATGACGATTGCGGCAAGCGACAACCTGACCATCGTGCCGAACCTGGCCATCGGGATCACACCGGATGCGCCGTCGTTCAGCTTCAGCCTGAAGTTCCCGTATTATTTTTAAGGCATGACAACGGGAAAAGCCCCGCAACGATAAGGGTCGTTGCGGGGCTTTTCGGTTTACCCGCCCTAGCGGATCTGGTGTTTGTGCAGCAACCGGTAGAACGTCGGCCGGGAAACCCCCAGCACACGCGCCGCGACACTCAGGTTGTCGCTGTGCCGGTTGAGCACATCGCACAGTGCCTGGCGTTCGGCACGGTGCTTGTAATCCTCCAGTGTAGCCATCGGCAGCGCGATTGCCTGCTGGCTCTGCAATCCCAGATCAACGGCTTCGATTTGCCGCCCTTCCGCCAGTACCAGGCCCCGCCGCACGCGGTTGGCCAACTCGCGCACATTGCCCGGCCAACCGTGCTCGCCCATGGCCACCAGTGCGTCTTCACTGAAGCTGCGGGGACGGCGGCCGGTTTCCTGGCTGTAGAAGTGTGAAAAATGGTTGGCCAGCATCGCCACGTCACCGTGGCGCTCGCGCAACGGCGCGGTGACCACTTGCAGGACGTTGAGCCGGTAATACAAGTCTTCGCGAAAAGTGCCCTTTGCCACCGCGGCTTCCAGGTCGACGTGGGTGGCCGCCAACACGCGTACATCCACCGCAATCGGCTGGCTGCCGCCGACTCGCTCGATCTGTTTTTCCTGGAGAAAACGCAGCAGGTTGGCTTGCAGCTCCATGGGCAAGTCGCCGATCTCATCGAGAAACAAGGTGCCGCCGTGCGCCGCCTCGATCCGCCCCACCTTGCGCTGATGGGCGCCGGTGAAGGCGCCCTTCTCATGGCCGAACAGTTCGGACTGGATCAGGTGTTCGGGAATCGCCCCGCAATTGATCGCCACAAACGGCTTGGCATGGCGCTGGGATTGGCGATGCAAGGTACGCGCGACCAATTCCTTGCCGGTGCCGCTGTCGCCACGGATCAACACCGGGGATTCAGTGGGCGCCAGCTTGGCGAGCAGCTTGCGCAATTCCCGGATCGGACGGCTGTCCCCCAGCAACTCGTGTTCCGGCTGGCCCGCAGGCGCGTTGTTGCCCTTGCCCCGCAGGCGCGCCATGCCGAAGGCGCGGCCCAGGGTGACCTGCACCCGTGACACATCAAACGGCAAGGTATGGAAGTCGAAGAACCACTCACAGACAAAATCGCCGACATTCTGCAGGCGCAGCACTTCCTGGTTAAGCACCGCAATCCACTCGGTGCCGCTGCGGCTGATCAGTTCCTTGACCGCTTCGGGTCGCTCCAGGTGAAACGGCTGCAGGCGCAACAAACCAACGTCACAGGAGCGCTCACCCACCGACTCGAGGGCGCAGCTGTCCACGTCCCACCCCGCTGCGCGCAAACCGGGCAATAGCCGATGGCAGTCATCACAGGGATCGACCACAAGCAGGCGGCGCGGGGCAGGTGTAACAATCATGACTATTCCTTGGCGTCAAAATCGTTAAAGTTATTTAAAAACAACTATTTGCAAAGTCTGCTGGTAACCCTAGCAAGATCTTGACGCACCCTTTGTACCGATTCGCTATAAGTCGCGAACGAACCGGGTCTTTTATGTCAGTCGGGTGCGGTCAATTGCCGCGGCGTAACTTTCATGAGGCTTTCAAAATAGCCCCTTACATGACTTTAATCAGGGAAAGTTAAAAAATCTTCTTCTAACATGTGACCCACACCCGGTGATCGTGCATCAGTACAAGTAACCAGTCGTTAGGCACGCCCAACCAACGGCTTCCACTTGAATGGGCATTTAGAGAGAAGACCCCATGAACGCCCCGCTCCGCATCAACGAAGCTCTTTTGATCGCAGACCGTGCTTTCCAGCCCTTTCAATGTGTGGCCTGGCACGACGGCAACGGCGCCCTGAGCCTGAGCGTCATCGACCGCACCAATACCCGTATCGGTAGCAAGCAGCTGTCTTCCAGCACTTATACCGACCCGGCACAGCTCGAGAACTTGCTGTTGCAGGCCCGTGCCGAACTCGACAAAGATGGCTACCAGTTGCAATCCTGGGCAATGCCCAAGTAACTGAAGCGTGCGTGAGACGGCACCCGAAAGTGTGCCGCCCGGCTGCGCAGTATATTGACCCACACTAACTCAAGTGGACAGTCAGCCATGCAAGTTGCAACTTTGCATAGCTGACTACTTATTAGTGTGGTTACCGATCAATAGGCCGAGAGAATAAACCGCTCGATGGCTTCCGCCGCACCGTCATCGACATTGCTGCCGGTCACGACGCTGGCCTGGCGCTTGACCACCTCTTCTGCCTGGCCCATGGCAATCGACAACCCCGCCACATGAAACATCGCCGGGTCATTGCCGCCATCACCGATGGCTGCGGTCTGTTGCAGTGGCACACCGAGGTGCGCCGCAAGGGTTCTCAATGCTTCACCCTTGTTGGCCTTCATGGCGGTGACATCCAGGAACACCGGCTGCGAACGCGACACCTGGGCCAATCCCTCGACCCTGGGCTGCAACTGCGCCTCAAGCTCCATCAGCAGCTGGGTATTGGTACTGGCCGCAACAATCTTGTCGACCCGATCCAGATACGGCTCGAAGCTCTCCACCACAATCGCCCCATAGCCCAGGCCGTGCTCCTCGCGAACCGCCATCGGTCCGCCGGGATCGCGACGCAGCCAGTCGCCGTCGGCAAACAGCCAGACTTCAACGTCCGGCTGCGGCGTAAACAAGGCCAACGCCACCAGCGCCGCTTCTGCCGGCAAGTGATGCGCCACCAGAATACTGCCGTCGGGATTGACCAGCGTGCCGCCGTTGAAGCCGGCAATCGGCACATCGATGCCCAGCGCTTCGACCTGCTGACGCATGGCCTTGGGCGGTCGCCCGCTGGCCAGGCTGAAAAACACCCCGGCCGCGCGCAAGGCGCGAACCGTATCAATGGTGCGCTGGCTGAGGCTGTGATCCGGATGCAGCAACGTGCCATCCATATCACTCAACACAAAACGGATGGGTTGACTCGGCAAGTCACTCATCCGAGGCTGTGCCAGGTACGGCCATCGCGGGCCAGCAACGCATCAGCCGCCGCCGGGCCGTCCTCACCCGCCTTGTAGGCCTGGATGCCGTCATCCTGCTTCCACGCATCGAGAAAAGGCTGCACCGCACGCCAGCCGTTCTCGATGTTGTCGGCGCGCTGGAACAAGGTCTGGTCGCCGGTCATGCAGTCGTAGATCAGGGTTTCGTAACCTGTCGACGGCTGCATCTCGAAGAAGTCCTTGTAGGCAAACCCCAGTTCCACGTTGGCCATGTCCAGGGTCGGCCCGGGCTTTTTCGCCAGCAGGTCGAACCACATGCCTTCATTCGGCTGGATCTGGATCTTCAGGTACGTCGGCTTGAGTTCATCGACCTCGGTATCACGGAACTGCGCGTAAGGCGCCGGCTTGAAGCAGATGATGATCTCGGTGTCGCGGATGCTCATGCGCTTGCCGGTGCGCAGGTAAAACGGCACGCCCACCCAACGCCAGTTGTCGATCAACACCTTGAGGGCAACGAAGGTCTCGGTGCTGCTGTCGGGCGCAACGTTGGCCTCTTCGCGGTAACCCGGCAGCTGCTTGCCGCCGACTTCACCCGAGGTGTACTGGCCACGCACCGAGTTGGCCCGTGCGTCTTCCAGCGACCAGGGCCGGATGGCCCCGATCACCTTGGCCTTCTCGCCCCGCACTGCGTCGGCGCCAAAGGCAGCCGGCGGTTCCATGGCGACCATCGCCAGCAACTGGAACAGGTGATTGGGCACCATGTCCCGCAGGGTGCCGGTGTGTTCGAAGAAACTGCCACGGGTTTCCACGCCGACGGTTTCGGCGGCGGTGATTTGTACGTGGTCAATGTAGTGGTTGTTCCAGAACGCCTCGAACAGCACATTGGAAAAACGGCTGATGAGGATGTTCTGGACGGTTTCCTTGCCCAGGTAATGGTCGATGCGGTAGATCTGCTTTTCGCTCATCACCTTGAGCAGGCAGGCGTTCAGCGCTTCGGCGGTGGCGAGGTCGGAGCCGAACGGCTTTTCGATCACCACCCGGCGGAACGCCTCCGGGGTTTCTTCCAGCAAGCCGGCCGCGCCGAGGCGCTGCACCACTTCGGCGAAGAAACGCGGCGCAGTGGCGAGGTAAAACACCGCATTGCCAGTACCGCTGTCGGCAATCTTCTTGCCGATATCGGCGTAGGTGCCGTCATCGAGGAAATCACCCTCGACGTAGCTGATGCCTTGGGCCAACTGTTCCCACAATGCAGGGTCCAGGGCGTTCTCGGCATTGCCCTTGACCTTGCTGGCGGCCTCGGTGCGAATGAAGTCCTCGAGCTTCTTGGCGAAATCGGCGTCGCTGATGGCGTTGTGATCAACGCCGACAATGCGCAAGCCATCGCCCAGCAGCCCATCGCGGCTGAGGTTGTACAGCGCCGGCATGAGCAGGCGCTTGACCAGGTCACCGTGGGCACCAAACAGAAACAGTGTGGTGGGCGGAGCGGGTTCGGCCTTGGGTTTCTTGCCGTTGGCGGTCATTTTTTGGGAGTCTCCACATGGCCGCCAAAGCCGAAGCGCATGGCAGAAAGCATTTTGTCACCGTAGGTACTTTGCTGGCGGGACCGGAAGCGCGCGAACAGCGAGTTCGACAGCACCGGAACCGGCACCGATTGTTCCATGGCGGCCTCGATGGTCCAGCGGCCTTCGCCACTGTCGGCGACCGAGCCGGAATACCCGTCGAGCTTCGGATCGGTGGCCAGGGCGTCGGCGGTCAGGTCCAGCAGCCAGGACGACACCACGCTGCCGCGGCGCCAGACTTCGGCGATATCGGCAACATTCAGGTCGAAGCGCTGGTCTTGCGGCAGGTTCTCCGAATTCTTGGTCTTGAGGATGTCGAAACCTTCGGCGAAGGCCTGCATCATCCCGTACTCGATGCCGTTGTGGATCATCTTGACGAAGTGCCCGGAACCGGCAGGCCCTGCGTGGATATAGCCGCGCTCGGCACGGCTGTCCGCTGCGGCGGAACGGTCCTTGGTACGCGGGATGGTGCCCAGGCCCGGTGCCAGGCTTTCGAAGATCGGGTCCAGCAGCTTAACGGTCTCGGCGTCGCCGCCGATCATCATGCAGTAGCCGCGCTCCAGGCCCCAGACGCCGCCGGAGGTGCCGACGTCGACATAGTGCAGGCCTTTTTCCGACAGGGCCTTGGCCCGACGGATGTCATCCTTATAGAAGGTGTTGCCGCCGTCGATGATCACATCACCGTCTTCAAGCAGTTGGCTCAGTTCTTCAATGGTGTTCTCGGTCGGGTCGCCTGCCGGCAGCATCACCCAGATCGCCCGGGGCTTTTGCAGCCCGGCCACCAGGCCTGCCAGGTCAGCAACGCCCGTGGCGCCCTCACCTGCCAGACCTTTTACGAATGCTTCATTGCGGTCGTAAACCACGGTGGTATGCCCATTGAGCATCAGGCGCCGCGCAATGTTGCCACCCATGCGGCCTAGTCCAATAATCCCCAGTTGCATGTGCTGATGCTCCTTACTACGAATAAATGTGTGTCACAGTTTATAGCGCAATGAGGCTAATGAGGGTTAGTCCAGAGCGGATTGGCATAGTTTCATGACAAAAAGTGGCCATCCTTTCGCCTTCAGTGGGTTAAAAGTCACAACGACCATCAAAAATAAAAAAGTTCCCTTCATTAAAAAAAGAATTCAGAATTGCCCCGACTGTTGCCGAGAGCCTCGATTCAAGCGCTCTGGCACCGCGATAGACCGGCTATTTGCGAGGTAAGCAATGAGCACTGCACACATGACCCGTCCGCCACAGACCCTCTACGTCACCATTCGCCGCGATGAATTGCGCCAGTTGAAAAACGAGCGCGACCAACTGCAGCAGGAAGTCATGCGTTTGCGTTCGCACCTGCAGGGCCAGCTCAATCAGCCGTCCGGCACCCAGCCCGCACTTTGCTGAACGTGGGCTGAACGAACCGTTCAGGAATAACTCACGAAGTTTTCACATCCCCCTCCCGATACTCCCGCCGAATAGGGCCGCGCTACGTGCGCAGGCCCTCTGTTTGCGTGCATCCCTGCGCGTTGACACTGAAATTATCGGGTTGGAGCGCTGGATGGCGATGTTCAAACGCAGCACTACGTCTGCGAAAGGTTTTGATTGGGCCGGCCTCGGCTGGATGTTTCTGTTCTTCTGGTATTTCTCGGGCATTACCCAACTGCTGATCCAACTGACCGGCACCTCCGGCTTCAGTGGTTTCCGCCAGGCATTCTTCATGAGCGCCCTGTGGCTGGCGCCGATGCTGTTGTTCCCGCGTCGCGCGCGCCTGGTGGCGGGGTTGATTGGCGTGGTGCTGTGGGCCTGTTCCATGGCCAGCCTGGGTTATTTCTTCATCTACCAGCAGGAATTCTCTCAAAGCGTCATCTTCATCATGTTCGAGTCGAACATCTCTGAAGCCGGCGAATACGCCACCCAATACTTTGCCTGGTGGATCGTGCTGGCGTTCATTGCCCACACCGCCATGGCCGTTTTCCTGTGGACCCGCGTACGCCCGGTTTACCTGCCACGTGGCCAGGCCATGCTGGCGGCTGCCGCAATCGTGATTGCCATCGTCGGCTACCCGCTGGTCAAGCAGATCGCCAAGAGCGAGACCATGGAACTGGCCATCGACCGCTTCGAAACCCGTATCGAGCCGGCAGTGCCATGGCAGATGATCGTCGCCTACCGCCGCTACACCGAACAACTGGATAACATGCAAGGCATGCTGACCAGCGCCAGCAAGATCCCGCCCCTGACCAACCTCAAGGACAGCATGGCCGGCCAGCCGTCGACCCTGGTGCTGGTGATCGGCGAGTCCACCAACCGCCAGCGCATGAGCCTGTATGGCTACCCGCGCAACACCACGCCGGAACTGGACAAGCTGCGGGACCAACTGGCGGTGTTCGACAACGTCATTACCCCGCGCCCGTACACCATCGAGGCGCTGCAACAGGTGCTGACCTTCGCCGACGAAGAAAACCCGGACCTGTACCTCAAGACCCCGTCCATCGTCAGCGTGATGAAGCAGGCCGGCTACAAGACCTTCTGGATCACCAACCAGCAGACCATGACCAAGCGCAACACCATGCTCACGACCTTCTCCGAACAGGCCGACGAGCAGGTGTACCTGAACAACAACCGCAACCAGAATGCGCGCCAGTATGACGGCGACGTGCTGGAGCCGTTTGCCAAGGCTATGTCCGACACCGCCGAACGCAAATTCATCGTGGTGCACCTGCTGGGTACCCACATGAGCTACCAGTACCGCTACCCGCCGACCTTCGACAAGTTCACCGACCGCCAGGGCGTGCCTGAGGGGGTCAGCGACGCACAGTTGCCGACCTACAACAGCTACGACAATGCGGTGCTTTACAACGATTTCGTGGTGTCGAGCCTGATCAAGGACTACGCCAAGACCGATCCGAACGGTTTCCTGCTGTACCTTTCCGACCACGGCGAAGACGTGTTCGATTCGGCCGGCCACAACACCCTGGGCCGCAACGAAGGCAAGCCGACGGCACCGATGTACACCATTCCGTTCATGGCCTACGCATCACCCAAGTGGCGTGAAAGCCATGACTGGAGTTTTGCCGGTGACTTGCAGCGCCCTTACACCAGCTCGCAGCTGATCCATACCTGGGCCGACATGGCCGGGTTGAGCTTCGACGAACTGGACCACAGCAAGAGCCTGGTCAGTGACAGCTTCAAGCCTCGGCCACGGATGATTGGCGACCCGTATGCACGCCAGCAAAAACCGCTGATTGATTTCAGCCTGATCAAGCCCAAGCCAGACGCCGCCAACGTGGTCGTCAAGTAGCTTGAATCGCCCGGGTTTCATCCGCGCAATGCGGTGAAACCCGATTTGACTGCAACGCAAAGATAATAATTATTCTCGTTTAGCGCTAAAGTTCCCCGCCTCCTTTCGTCTTTGAGCCAATGGCATTTTTCATAGACGACAAGGAGTTCGCCGCGATGTTCGCGCCTATTACCCGTTCCATGACCTTGACCCTGGGCCTCTTCAGCGTGGTGCTGAGCCCGGACCTGCTGGCCGAAAACGACCCCGACCAGGAATCCCAAGCGCCGGCCAAAGCCCTGGAACTGGGCAGCACCAGCATCACCGCCGAAGGCCTTGGCGCCAACACCGAACACACCGGTGCCTACACCACAGGCTCAATGGGCACCGCCACCCGGTTGAACCTGTCCATCAAGGAAACCCCGCAGTCAGTCTCGGTGATCACCCGCCAGCAGATGGACGACTTCAACCTCAACACCCTGACCGAAGTGATGCGCCAGACCACCGGCGTGGTGGTGCAGCACCTGGACTCCGACCGGGTCGGCTATTCCTCGCGCGGCTACGGCATCACCAACTTCCAGATTGACGGCATGCTCAACACCTTCGGCCGCATGAAGTCCGATGCCGACACCATCATCTACGACCGGGTCGAAGTGGTCCGCGGCGCCACCGGCCTGACCACCGGCGCCGGCGACCCCTCGGCCACGGTCAATATGGTGCGCAAACGTCCGACCGCACAGTGGCAGGCCAAGACAGGCGTCAGTGGCGGCTCCCACGACAATTACTACAGCTACCTGGACGTTGGCGGCCCCCTGGCGTTTGATGGGCGCCTGCGCGGCCGCACGGTGCTTGCCTACCGGGACAGCCAGTCCTACCGCGACAACTACGCGCTGCAACGGGAAGTCGGCTACGGCATCCTCGAAGGCGACCTGACCGACGACACGGTGCTGGCGGTGGGCTTCGATTACCAGAACAAGCATGTGCAGGGCACCGCGTGGGGCACCTTGCCCTACTGGAACAGCGACGGCAGCAAAGCCAGGCTGCCCCGCTCCGCCAACATCGCGGCCCACTGGAGTTCCTGGCCGCTGAAAGATGAAACCACCTTCGCTACCCTCGACCACCGCCTGGCGGGTGACTGGCACCTGAAGGCCGCCTATACCCACCGTGAAAGCGACACCGACGGCAAGGTCTATTACGGCGGCTCAGGCTTCCCGAATGCCGACCGCAGCGGCATGACCGCCTGGACCAGCCACATGCTCGGCACCTCGAAAATGGACGTGGTCGACTTGAACCTGTCCGGGTCCTATGCCCTGCTGGGTCGTGAGCACGAATTGATGGTGGGTTACGGCGAGTCCGAGCAGCGTGACGCTTCGCCACACCTGCGCAGCGGTACGGTGCCGAAGGACTACACCAGCATCGACGATTGGAAACACATGGGCGGGATCGGCAAATTCCCCGACACCAACACCGGCCTCAAGGGCGAACAAGGCAGCACCCGCCAAAAGGCCGGCTACCTGGCCACCCGCCTGAGCCTGACCGATCGCCTGCATGCGGTATTGGGCAGCCGCTACGGCAGCTGGGAGATCGAGAGCACCACCTACAACTACAACAGGGACACTGACCAGTTCCTCGGTACGTCAAAATCCAGCCAGACCCACAACGACATGTGGACACCCTACGCCGGCCTGCTCTACGACCTGACCCCGGAGTACACCGTCTACGCCAGCTACACCGATATCTTCAACCCGCAGGAAGAACGCACCGCCGGCAAGCAATACCTGGAGCCAGTGGTAGGCAGCAACTATGAAGTGGGCATCAAGGGCAGCCTGCTGGACGAGCGCCTGAACCTGGCGGCCGCGTACTTCTGGAGCAAACAGGACAACGTCGCGGAACTGGACAGTTTGACCCCACCGGATCCGGAGACCGGTGAGCAGTTCTTCACATCCGGCGGCAAAGGCAACAAGGTTCAGGGTTTCGAGGTAGAGGTGTCCGGAGAGGTGCGCCCCGACTGGAACCTGACCGCCGGATACACCTACACCCACTCCCTGAACGGTGACAAGCAGCGCAATAACACCCACCTGCCGCTGAACCTGCTGCGCGTGTCCACGGCCTACCGCCTGCCCGGCGAATGGCACGCGCTGACGGTCGGCGGCGCGGTGAATTGGCAAAGCGACTTCTACGACTTCGCCTATCGCCCGGTTGGCCGGGACACCAATGGAGCCCTGATCAGGGAGCGCACCCGGATCACCCAGCAGGCCTATACCGTGGTCAACCTGATGTCGCGCTATGAGTTCGATGACCACTTGTCGGCGTCACTTAATATCAACAACCTATTTGATAAAAAATATTACGAGCGCGTCGGCTTCTATAACGGCGTGTATTGGGGAGACCCGCGCTCTATCAGCGTTGCACTGGACTGGAAGCTCTGAATTCATCGCTGCTAAAGATTGGAAGTTAACGAAATCGTTAACTTTCGGTCAGCGCGAGGTTAACCCTTACTTAATATCATTGGCCCACAGTCTCCCCATCCCGCCGCTGATGACAACGCGCGGACCCAACACACTTACTGAGACACTGCCATGAAATTTTCGACTGTTATCCTTGCCGGCCTGATGACCATGACTTCCGTAGCCGCCTTTGCAGAAGGCGGCTCAGAGCGTTCGAAGGAGTTCTACAACAACTTCACCTTCGTTCAGCAACAGACTCACGGTGCTGCCCAGCAAACCGCAATGGCTGACGGCAAGACCGAAAAGCCGGCAACGGCCGACCAAACTACCAACACACCGAACAGCTGATTTACCCGCAATACCTGTGCTATTCCGCTCTGATAGCCAAGGTCAATTTGGCGCCACTTCCTGGCGCCTTTTTTTTGCCTTTAATTAAATAAACATTAATTAAAGCGGCTTGCTCCAGAACAACATCCGGCCATGTTGCGGATCAAATACCGAATCATCAAACCCAAACTTTCGATACGCCGACTGCGCCACGGCGTTGCCTTCAAGCACCTCGAGGGTGATCTTGCAGCAACCGCGCTGGCGAGCAATTTCCTCGACCTTTTGCAGCATCTTCTGACTCAGCCCCAGGCCACGGAATTGATCCATCACCACCACGTCGTGCACGTTGACCAGCGGGCGGCAGGCAAAGGTGGAAAACCCTTCAAAGCAGTTCACCAGGCCGGCCGGCGTACCGCCGACAAAGGCCAGCACACTGAACGCGTGGGCACGCTTGGCCAGCTCTGCCGGCAGTTGCTGCAAGCGGTCGGCCGGCAGGCTGTGGCCACCGCCCATGGGGTCTTCGGCGTAATGATTGAGCACCAGGCCAATGGCCTCGGCGTGTACCGGATTGGTGTAGCTGGCTTGCAGCACCAGGATGTCTGCGCTGTCCATTTCCTTCCTCGTTGACGGTGCGACAGGGACTCGGTCCCCATAAAAGGGCTCGATTGTAAGCGTGGTGCAGGCATTAGATGAAGGAGATTAACTACATTTGCCCGCGTGAAAGCGCGCCAGGCTCGCCAAACCGTGCCAGTTGCATCTCCTGCAGGCGGCTCAGGGTGCGGCGGAATGGAAACTCCAGGTAACCCTCGGTGTAGAGGCTTTCCAGCGGCACCCGGGCCTCGATGTACAGCGGCACCTTGCGGTCGTAGCACTCGTCCACCAGCGCGATGAAACGCCGGACGCTGTCGTCATGCACCGACAGTTCCGGCAGTTCCCGGTCCCCGGCGTCCACCCGTTCGGCAGCGTCTTCGGTGCCACGGGCGATTCGTCCCGGGCGCTTTTGCGCGCTGAGGTTGGGCACCTCGCCGAGCAAAATGGCCTTGAACCGATCACACAGCAGCATGAAATCCATCGCCGCCAACGGCTGTTCACACAGGTCGGCGTAGCGACACCACAGCACGGTTTCACTGGACTGCACTGCCGAGATGGAGCGGTAGCCGACCGCAACCGGGTCGCTGCTCACTGCCTGCCCGGCGCTTAACTGGCGAAACACCTCGGCCAACGCGTCGGGCTGATCGACCCAGTAACGCTGCAGTGCGGTGCCCGGGTGCAGCCGATGATCTTCCCCGCCATCGACTGCCACCACCCGCATATGCTGTTTGATCGCTTCGATTCCCGGCAGGAAACGATCCCGGTTGAAACCGTCGGCGTACAGCTGGTCCGGTGGCTGGTTGGACGTGCAGACCATCACCACGCCTTCCTCGAACATCACCTGGAACAGCCGGCCGAGGATGATGGCGTCACCAATGTCGTTGACAAACAACTCATCGAAACACAGCACCCGCACTTCCCGGCTCAGTTCGCGGGCCAGGGCCTGCAAGGGATCGTGGGTGCCCGTGAGCTGGAATGAACGCTGGTGCACCCAGCCCATGAAGTGATGAAAATGCTGGCGCCGCGCTGGCACTCCCAGGCTTTGGTAGAACTGGTCCATCAGCCAGGTCTTGCCCCGGCCGACCGGGCCCCACAGGTACACCCCGGTGATGGGCCCATGGCCGTGGTGCAAGGCCTGATGGCAGTCCTGCAGGGCTTGCACCGCCTCGCGCTGGGCGTCGTCGGGGACAAAACCCTGTTCGGTGATGGCGTGCTGATAGGCGGCAAGTGGCGAGTCGAAAGTCATGCCCGGCAGTATGCCATGACGGCTACAGGGAAATATCCAATCGGGCAATCTTGCCGTGTTCATTGAGGCGGAAGGTATAGCGCAGCTCCAGCGGGCTGCCGGGAAAGCTGCCGGTGATCAGGTTGCTGACCAGCACCTTGCCCGTGCGGTGCTGCACATTCAGCACCTGGACCCTGGGCTGGTAACGACGCCCGGTGTCTTCCATCCAGCGGGCGATGGCGGCTGTACCTACCCGGTGCTCGCCTTCGTCGAACACGTTGGCATCTTCGGCGAAACAGTCGGCCACCAGCGAGGTGTCGCCAGCATTCGCCGCGGCAATGTAGGTTGCAATCGCCGGGGCCAGTTCAGGGGTGGGTTGGGACATGGTGACAGCTCCTTTTTAGTGATTTATGGAGCCATCCTAAAGCAGCGTTGTGTCAGTTCTTGTCAGGAGTGAACGGCCCGGATTCGTTCTGTTCCATCAGCTTGCGCCAGCCCCGCAACCAGTCGCTGCGGCGGCCAGGATAACGTTCACCTTGCAGGCGCGCGGCGGCCACTCGGTCGGTGCGGAAGGTGCGATAGGCCCCACGCAATTCACACCACGCGACGATCACCCGCACTTCGTTGAGAAAGCCCAGGGCCAGGGGCCAGATCAGGCGCTGGCTGGCGGTCTGGCTGGCATCGGCGTAGTCGATGTGCAGCTTGGCCTGGCCGCGAATGGCCTCGCGGAACACATTCAACGGCACGCGGTTTTCCGGGTAGCCGAAGCCTGGCGGGCCCGGCAGCACCGTCGGATTGCGCAAGGCTTCCTGGGCAGCCGGGTCAAGCACGTCGGCGATCTTTGCAAGCGCATTGGCCGCCGCCTGGCTCAGTACGTCATCACCGCGCTGGTCGACATACCGCAAGCCCAGCACGATGGCTTCGGTCTCGTCGGCATTGAGCATCAGCGGCGGCAGGAACAGGCCCGCACGCAGCACATAGCCCACGCCCGCCTCGCCGTAGATCGGTGCGCCCAACGCGGTCAGTTCGGCGATATCGCGGTACAGCGTGCGCTCGGAAATCTCCAGTTCTGCCGCCAGCACGGCGGCCGTCACCGGGCGCTTTTTGCCCCGCAGGACTTGCAACAAGGTCAACAGACGACTGGTACGCGACACGTTGATCATGCTCGAAAAAGAAAGGTGGTGCAGCTTAGCAGAGGCCTCCGTCAGAAAGTGTCAGGAGCAGGCACCCTTCCCTTCAGCCGCCAAAAAAGCCCCTTGACGAAATATATGACTAGCATCATATTTAATAGATGTTGCGAAACATTTAAACCAACCACAGCGTCAGGAGTTTCGGTATGCGCAATAAAGTCTTTGGCCGTCGCAGCGGCCTGCGGGTTTCAGAGCTGGCCCTGGGTACCGCCAATTTCGGCACAGGCTGGGGCCACGGCGCCGAGCGCGACGAGTCCAAGCGAATCTACGACGGCTATCTGGAGGCCGGCGGAAACTTCCTCGATACCGCCAACGGCTACCAGTTCGGCCAATCGGAAGTGCTGCTCGGCGAGTTCATTGCCTCGGAACGCGACCGCTTGGTGATCGCCAGCAAATACACCCTGCGCACCCAGCCTCAAGACGAAGGCACCCTCAAGCTTGGCAACAACCGCAAGAACATGGTGCGCGCCGTCGAAGAAAGCCTGAAACGCTTGAACACCGACCACATCGACCTGTTCTGGGCGCATATCAGCGACAACGTCACGCCGATGGAAGAGATCCTGCGGGGTTTTGATGACCTGGTGCGTGCCGGCAAGATCCACTACGCCGGGCTGTCCAACTTCCCCGCCTGGCGCATTGCCCGCGCCGACCTGCTCGCTGAAGTGCGCGGCTTTGCACCGCTGGTAGCGATCCAGACCGAATACAGCCTGGCCGAACGCACCGCTGACCGCGAGCTGCTGCCCATGGCCGAGGCCCTGGGCCTGGCCGCGACTTTATGGTCACCGCTGGGGGGTGGTTTTCTGACCGGGAAGTACCGCAACAGCCAGGACGATACCCGCGCCAGCAAGCTGGGGATTTTGGTCCACGCTGAAAAAAGCGCACGGGAAACGGCAGTGCTCGACACCCTGCTGGCGGTTGCCGGTGAACTGGACGCCACGCCGACTCACATCGCCATCGCCTGGCTGCGGGAAAAGGCCCGTCGTTCTACCACCGCGCTGATCCCGATCCTGGGGCCGCGTACCCGCGAACAACTGGACGGCACCCTGGGTGCGTTGAGTGTGCAACTCTCGGCTGAGCAAGTGGCCCGCCTGGATGCTGCCAGCGCGATACCGCTGGGCGTGCCCCACGAGATGATCGCGGAACGCTTCCCACGTTATACGGACGATGATGCACAAGACCTGCGCTGGCCGCCGGTTATCTAAGACCCGTTGTGGCGAGGGAGCTTGCTCCCGCTGGGCTGCGTAGCGGCCCCAAAATCTTGGGAGCGCTGCGCACTCCAGCGGGAGCAAGCTCCCTCGCCACAGATGCAGTACTCAGCCTCAGTTAAGCGAGGCTTTTGCTCACCACTTCAAACACATCGCTGGACAGCTCGCCCGAAGCGCGAATCCGCTCCAGCTCGCCTTTCATCAGCGCCTGCCGCGCGCTGTCGTACTTGCGCCAGCGGGTCAACGGCGCCAATTGCCGCGAAGCAATCTGTGGGTTGAAGCCATTCAACTGGATCACCAGGTCCGCCAGGAACCGATAACCCGAACCATCCGCCGCGTGGAAGTTGATCAGGTTCTGCCCGGCAAACGCGCCCACCAGTGCCCGCACCTTGTTCGGGTTCTTGATGTTGAACGCAGGGTGCTGCATCAACGTCTTGACCCGCTCCAGCGCGCCCGGCAAACCATTGCCCGCCTGCACGCTGAACCACTGGTCCATGACCAGCGGGTTGTCCTTGAAGTTCTCGGCAAACACCGCCAGCGCCTTGGCTTTTTCTTCTTCGAACGGCGAGTTGACCAGCACTGCCAGGGCCGTCAGGCGCTCGGTCATGTTGTCGCACGCGTCGAACTGTTCAAGGGTCGCCGCCAGCACTTCCGGCTTGCCGCTGAGCATCAGGTACGACAGCGCAATGTTCTGCAAGGCGCGCCGGGCAAAGTGTTCCGCCTCGGCCACGTACGGGGTTTTCTTCGACAGGTCGCGATTGGCCTGGTAACGCAGCCACAGGCCTTCGAACAGGTTGTCGGCCAACTGCTTGCGAGCAAACTCGCGGGCCGCGTGGATGGCGTCGACATCCGCCACTTCGCTGATTTCGGTCAGGTAGGCTTCGCTCGGCAGCGAGAGCATCTCGGCGACCATCGCCTGATCCAGGCTTTCGTCGCTCAATACGCTGCGCAATGCGGTGATCAGGCGTTGATCCAGCACCAGCGCCTTGCCCTGCTGATGTTGGGCGATCAGCTCCTGCAACACCTGCACCGACAGCTGCTGGCCGGCGTCCCAGCGATTGAAGCCATCGCTGTCGTGCTGCATCAGGAACATCAGTTGGTCGCGGTTATACGGGAAGCTCAGCTTCACCGGCGCCGAGAAGCCACGCAGCAGCGACGGCAGCGGGTGCTCGGCGATGTCGACAAAGGTGAAGGTCTGTTCGGCTTCGGTCACCGAGATCACGCGGGACGTGGCGCCGGCAGCGGTTTCACCGGCCAGGCGCAAGGCGATGCCCGCGCCCTTCCCGTCCAGCAGGCCCAGCTCAACCGGAATCACGAACGGCAGTTTTTCCACCTTGTCCGGGGTTTCCGGGCAGCTTTGACGGAAGGTCAGGCTGTAGGTTTTAGCCACCGGGTCGTAGGACTCGCTCACCGCCAGGCGTGGCGTACCGGCCTGGCTGTACCAGCGCTTGAACTGGGTCAGGTCAGCGCCGTTGGCGTCTTCCATGGCCTTGATGAAGTCATCGCAGGTCACAGCCTGGCCGTCGTGGCGTTCGAAGTACAGGTCGCTGCCTTTGCGGAACCCTTCGGCGCCGAGCAAGGTTTGGATCATACGGACGACTTCCGAGCCCTTTTCGTACACGGTCAGGGTGTAGAAGTTGGAGATCTCGATAAAGCCGTCCGGACGTACCGCGTGGGCCATGGGACCGGCATCTTCGGCGAACTGGTGAGTGCGCAGATAAGCCACGTCCTGGATGCGCTTGACGGTGGCCGAGTTCATGTCGGCAGAGAACTGCGAATCACGGAACACCGTGAAGCCTTCCTTCAGCGACAGCTGGAACCAGTCGCGGCAAGTCACGCGGTTGCCCGACCAGTTGTGGAAGTATTCGTGGGCAACGATCGCCTCGACTCGCTGGTGCGCGGCGTCGGTGGCGGTTTCGGCACGGGCCAGCACGGCGCTGGAGTTGAAGATGTTGAGGCCCTTGTTTTCCATGGCGCCCATGTTGAAGTCGTTGACCGCGACGATCATGAAGAAGTCGAGATCGTACTCACGGCCATAGACTTCCTCGTCCCAGCGCATGGATTTCTTCAGGCTGTTCATGGCGTGCTGGCACTTGTCGATGTTTTCCGGCTCGACATAGATACGCAGCGCCACGGTGCGCTCGGTCATGGTGGTGAAGGTGTCTTCGACACACCACAAATCACCGGCCACCAGTGCAAACAGGTACGCCGGCTTCTTGAACGGGTCTTCCCAGGTCGCCCAGTGCCGGCCGTCTTCGCCAGGGCCGGAAGCAATCGGGTTGCCGTTGGACAGCAATACCGGGTAGCTGTGTTGCTCGGCGATCACCGTGGTGGTGAACACGCTCATCACGTCCGGACGGTCGAGGTAATAGGTGATCTTGCGGAAACCCTCGGCCTCGCACTGGGTGCAGAACATGCCGCCGGATTTGTACAGGCCTTCCAGGGCGGTATTGGTTTCCGGGTGGATCTTCACCGTGGTGTCGAGGGTGAAGGTCGCGCTGGTGGGGTGCACGGTCAGGTGGCTGTCGCTCAACTGGTAGTCGGCGTCGGTCAGTTCCTGGTCGGCCAGGTTCACCGACAACAGCTCCAGTTGCTGCCCGTCCAGCACCAGCGGCGGCAAGCCGGCGCCGCGCTCGGGGTTGCGGCGCATCACCAGCTGCGCGTGGACCAGGCTATGGTCCTCGAACAACTCGAAGGTCAGGTGCGTCTCGTCGATCAGGTAGTCCGGCGCCTGATAGTCCTTCAGGTAAATCATCTTCGGCTGTTCGGTGCGCATGTCTGTCGTCCTTCTACTGATGCACGGCGAGCTGGTAGGCCGTGTATTTACGAATATTGATCACGCCGGTATCGAAGATCAGGTATTGGCCCTTGATCCCCATCAGCGTGCCTTCGGCAATCGGGTTCTTGTCCAGGTTGAAGCTGACGATCTTGGTCGGATACTGCTTGATCGGGTAGCGGATTTCGATCGGTTCGATGTCGGTCACCGGTTGGATGGCCTGCAGGCCAAAGCGTTCCTGCAAAGCGAGCATGCCTTCGGCACAGCTGGCGAACAGTTCGTCGCGCACCTGCGCAAGGTCGACGGCCTGGGCATCGCCCTTGAGCAGCGCGCGCCAGTTGGTCTTGTCGGCCACCTGGCTGCGGAACAGGTCTTCGACGAAGCCCGACTGCTGGCGCGTGGCAACGCGCATGATCGGCAGCGCCTGGCTGGCGCCCTGGTCGAGCCAGCGGGTCGGCAGCTGGCTGGCGCGGGTGATGCCGACCTTGATCCCCGACGAGTTCGCCAGGTACACCACGTGGTCGGTCATGCAGAATTTTTCACCCCAGGCCGGATCGCGGCAGGTGCCGGCGTCGTAATGGCAGCGCTCGGGGCTCATGATGCACAGGTCGCACTGGGCCAGTTTGGTCATGCACGGGTAGCAGTAACCCTGGCTGAAACTGGTCTTGGTCCTGCGACCGCAATGGGTGCAATGGATCGCACCGAGGTATTCCAGGCGCACGGTAGTGCCGATCAATGGATTGACCGGCACCTCGGTGTCGCCCAGGCGAAACGCGTATTGAACGGTCGGCTCACCCAACTGCGCCGACATCTTGCTGACTGCACCACGGCCAATCTCAATCAATGGATGGCATCCGACTTGAACAGGATGTTCGGCACCGGCGCCGACTTCGAGGCGCATTCCTGCGGGCCCATGTAGCCGGTGCGCTGGTCTTCCGGCAGGTTCTGCAGTTCCCAGGCGATCACCGCCTGCAACGACAATTCACGCTGCTCGGCGGTGAGCTTGCGGCCATCGGACCATTTGCCGATTTCCACGGCGAGCTTGAGGCTCTCGTAGATGTCCGGGGTGATGTTTTCGATCATTTCGACAAAAGAGGACATAAGACTCTTCCTTAACTAAATAGGAGACATTTTGCGGCGGCTGTACAAGCCACCCAACAAACCGGTCAGGCAACCCATCACCAGGCCACCCACGTGGGCCGCGTTGGCGATTTCGCCGAAGCCGATCATCGAGACCAGGCCCGACAGGCACAGCACCAGCCACACCAGCATCATCACCAACACCCCGCGAGGCAGGCGATACACCGGATTCGGCGACACCCACTGATAGATCCAGCAATGCCCGAGCAAGCCATACAGCACGCCGGACAACCCGCCAAACAGGCCGGGACCACCAAAATAGTATTGAGCGTAGTTCGACACCAGGCTGAACAGCAGGGTCAGGCCCAGCAGGTTGATGCTGCCCTGGCGCAACTCGATGCGTCGCCCCAGCTCCCAGTACCACATGCCGTTCATGGCCAGGTGCAGGATGCCGAAGTGGATCAACATCGGCGTGACGAGGCGCCACCACTGTCCCGACGCCAGGCTGTCGGTCAATGGCGCGAAACGGATGTACTCGCCTGCCACGCTGAACGGCAGGAACGTCAGCCAGCTCATGGCTTGCAGGTTATCCCCCAGCAACGTAACGGCGCCGACGATGATGCTCAGCAGCAACACCAACGCGGTCACCGGGCTGTGGCGAAGCTGCTGGGCAAACCCGGGACGCCTGGTCGACGTCGCCTGCTCGGGAATGTCCAGTTGCTGGTCCGGGTCACCGGCCGGAAAGCGCTGGTACAGGACCTTCACGTCTTCACTGATGGAGTCAGGCACCCACAGCACCTGCTCCCCGGCTTCTTCGCTGACGCGATGGGGCACTTGCATGCGTTGCAGAAGCTTGACGAAACCACTCAAATCCACCGCCAGCGGCAGGCGTAATACAGCAACGGTACTCATGAAATAACCTCAGGGCGCTCGACATCGACCCAAACAAATTTACGCGGGTCCAGGCGGGTTTCCTGATCCAGCCGGTACGCCACCAACTTGCCGTACAGCACCGCGCTGTAGTCCAGGCAGGCCAGGTTCGGGCGGATCGGCGCCGGTTTGCCGCTGCGCCAGTAGTGGCCGACGAACAGCAATGGCTCGTCGACGCCGTAGCGCAGCAGGGAATTCTTTTCAGTGGACGACAGCGGCGTGGCGGCCACAGGTTCCGGCAGCGCATCGGGCTGGAACACGATATCGCCGTAGGTCTTCGGGTCGTCTTCCCAGAACTTGGTACGGAAGAACGAGCGCGTCAGGCCGTCGCCGCCGGTCAGGGTCAAGCCGTCCGGCAGGCGCATGTCGGTACCGCGCAACAGGCGGTCGAAGGCATTGCTGGCGAAACTGCCGGGCACGGCGGCGGCTTGCAGGAAGTGTTCGTCGATGCAGCCATCCGGGAAATGCGCGCGCAGGGGCTCGATAAAGCCGTTGTCCCAGCAAGCGTGCACTACGCGGAATCGCCCGGCGTCGACAAACAGCGGCATGTCATAGAACCAGCCGAGGAAATCGTGCCAGTCTGCCGGGTGCTGTTCGAACTGGGTCAGGGTCTCGTGGATCAACCGCGCGTGGCGTGGCGTGTGCTCGCGCACAAACTGCTTGCCGCTGCCTGGGGCGGCGGGCGTGCTCCAGCCCAGCGCGTTGAACTCATGGTTGCCCATGATGCACAGTGCCTGGCCGGCCTCGGTCATGTCGTGGACGATATGCAGCGCCTCGCGAATGCGCGGGCCACGGTCGATGATATCGCCGAGGAACACGGCCATTCGCGACGGATGCCGCCAGGTACCGCCCTGCTTGTGGTAACCCAATCGGTCGAGCAAGTGCTCAAGGGTATGAGCGCAACCGTGCACGTCACCAATCAGGTCGTAGCTACGCGCGGGATCGAGCATCAGTCGCCTCCACCCCCCAAGCGGCTGCCCCAGCCCAGCTTGGTCCGGCACACTTCGTAGTAGTTGTGGTCCAGCGGGTGGATCAACCGCAACTTCTGTGCCTTTTTGCTCACGGTGATGGTGTCACCGGGAGCGCAGGTGAAATGGTTCTGCCCGTCGCAGGAGACTTGCGGGTAGATCTGCATGTCTTTTGACACCACGATTTTCAGCTCACTGTTGCCATCGACCACGATAGGCCTGCTGGACAACATATGGGGATACATCGGCACGATCACAATGGCATCCAGCTTGGGATGCATGATCGGCCCACCGGCCGACAGCGCGTAGGCCGTGGACCCGGTCGGCGTGGCGACGATCAGGCCGTCGGCCTTCTGGCTGCACACGAACTGGCCGTCGATGTACAACTCGAACTCGATCATCCGCGTCGACTTGCCGGGGTGCAGCACCACATCGTTGAGGGCGTCGCCCTGGCCGATGGCTTCGCCGTGGCGGCGCACTTCGGCTTGCAGCAGGAAGCGGTTTTCCACCAGGTAGTGGCCGTCCAGCACCTTGGCCACTTCGACTTCCAGCTCGTCGGGGCGAATATCGGTGAGGAACCCCAGGCTTCCACGGTTGATCCCCAGCACCGGCACGTTATGCCGCGCCAGCGCCCGGGCGGCGCCCAGCAGGCTGCCGTCGCCGCCCACCACGATCACCATGTCGCAGACTTCACCGAGCATCTTGCGCGACGAGGTCTGCAGGCCATGGCCCGGGAGGATTTCAGCGATGGTGTCTTCGAGGATCACGTGCAGGTGGCGCTCGAGCAGAAACTTTTTCAGTCGGCGGACGGTGTCCAGCACCTGGGTACTGCCCAGGCGACCGATAATGCCGATATTGCGAAATTGCTCCATGGGGCTCCTGCGGGGTTCGGGTTCTGCAAAAAAGAACGATTATGGGCGAAAGCCGGCGTTACACAAAATCCTTTGTCGCCGCAAACCCCAGACGACAACGGTTCTCAGCCCCCTTCCCGGCTGTAAAAGGCTATGCTCGGACCATGACTCTGTTCCCTGATTTGCAGCACCTGCCCCGCCAACTGCGTCACCCCGAGGTGCGCGATCTCGCGTGGGTGATGCTCGCCCCGCCGATGCTCGCGCAAACGCCGTGGCCACAACGCCACCCGCTGACCGGCAGCGACTGGGTGCAGGCCCCGCATTTGCTGGAGCAGTGGCTGCGCCAGCTGGACCAGGACAGCAGTGCCTTGCTGCATTGGCTGAGCCAGGCACGCACCCGCCGGCTGGGGTTGTATTACGAACGGCTGTGGCAATTTGCCGTGCAGCATGCGCCGGGCGTGGAGCTGCTGGCGGCCAACCTGCCGATCCGCCAGGCCGGGCATACCCTGGGCGAGCTGGACATGCTGCTGCGCGACCGTGACGGTGTGCATCATCTGGAACTGGCGATCAAACTCTACCTCGGGCCCCAGGACGGTAATGGCCGGGACACCGCGCAATGGCTCGGCCCCGGCTGTCATGACCGGCTCGACCGCAAGCTGGCCCACCTGGCCCAGCACCAACTGCCGATTTCCGCCCGGCCGGAGAGCCGCGAAGTCCTGGCCGCGCTGGATATCCAGGCTTTTGATGCCCATCTGTGGCTGGGCGGGTATCTGCTCTACCCATGGCCGGGCATGGCGCAGGCGCCGGAGGGCGCGCATCCCCAACACCTGAATGGCCGTTGGCTGCATCAGCGCGATTGGTCGAGGTTTATCGAGAAAAGCCCGGCAGGACGCTGGCAACCGCTGCCCCGCCATGCATGGCTGGCACCGGCGCACTACCCGGCGGACGAAGCCTGGGACGCGGCCCGGATGCAGCACTGGCTAACCGAACTGGACCCCATGGCGCCCGCGCAGTTGCTGGTGCGCCTGGTGGAAAACAGCGAAGGCGAATGGGAAGAAGCCGAACGGCTGTTTCTGGTGGCGGATCTTTGGCCGAACGTGCCGGCGCTTACAGGTTATCGATATGCCGATAGTCAATCTGTAACCCCATAGCCAGCTGCTTTGAACGGCCCAACCGAATCGGGCCGCGCTCGATGTCCACCAGCAACCCCGGGCAGTCCAGCTGCGGCAGCCCTGCCACATCCTTTAGCCGTCCATCGGTGATCACCAGCAACCGCTGCTGCTCCACCGGGTAACGCTTGCGACGAGCCGCCAACCAGTGCCCCGCTTCGTTCAGCGCTGGCAACAATGGCGTGCCACCGCCTGCACCGAGGCCATCAAGCCAATGACCAAGCCCTTTTGCCGCCTTTAATCCCTGCACCTGCCACTTTGGCGATTGCCCGCTCGCGGTGAGCAACGCCATGCGCGCCCGCTGTCGATAGGCATCGTCGAACAGTTGGGCCAGTAATCCCTTGGCATCGCTAAGCGCCTGATGCCGCCGGGTGGACGCCGAAGCATCGACAATCACCAGCCACAACTCATGGGGCGTACGGCTACGCAGTTGATACAACAAATCTTCGCGGCGTTGCGGCCGCCCGCCGAGCAAGGTGCCCGGCCAGTTGATCGAACCTTCGGCCGCGCTGCGCACCTGGCCGCGCCGGCCCTTGTTCAGTCGACCCGCCTTGGGCCGTGCATCCGCCCCTGCGTCAGGTTTGGGGCGGATGCCTAGGGCTTTTTTGGCCAGGTGGGCACATCACGGCGAGCGCCTATCGGCAAGGCGGGTGCGGGCACGTTGCCCCACTGGCCCTGGTCTTCAGGTGCATCATTGGGCTTGGGTGATTGACCGCCAGCGGGCGGCGTTGCAGGCGGGGATTGCTCCTGACGACGATGGCGCAGGGCAAATTCCGCGACCGCTTCGATATCTTCTTCGCTGATAGCCGTCGCGCCCCGCCAGGCCGCATGGGCACGTGCGCCACGCAGCCAGACCAGGTCGGCGCGCAAGCCATCGACCCCAGCGGCAAAGCAGCGCTCGGTAATCTGCGCCAGCGCCTGGTCATCCAACGGGATGCTATCCAGCAATGCGCGGGCCCGGGTGCAACGCTCACGCAACGCGGCCTGCCGGTCGGCCCATTGCCCGCAGAAACCCTGAGGGTCGCTATCGAAATCCAGGCGGCGACGGATGATCTGCCCGCGTTCGGCCGGCTGGGTGTGCCCGCTCAGCGCCACGTTGAAACCAAACCGGTCGAGCAATTGCGGGCGCAGCTCGCCCTCTTCCGGGTTCATGGTGCCGATCAGCACAAAACGCGCCGAATGCCGGTGGGAAATCCCGTCGCGCTCGATCAGGTTGGTGCCGCTGGCGGCCACGTCCAGCAGCAGGTCCACCAGGTGGTCGGGCAGCAGGTTGACTTCATCGACATAGAGCACGCCGCCGTCGGCCTTGGCCAGCACGCCGGGGGAAAACTGTGCGCGGCCCTCACTGAGTGCCGCGTCCAGATCGAGTGTGCCCACCAGCCGCTCCTCGGTGGCGCCCAACGGCAGCGTGACGAACTGGCCGCTGGCGAGTAAGTCCGCCAGGCCACGGGCCAGGGTGGACTTGGCCATGCCGCGCGGGCCTTCAATCAGCACGCCACCGATCTTCGGGTCGATGGCGGTCAGGCACAGGGCCAGTTTCAGGTCGTCGGCGCCGACCACGGCGGACAGCGGGAAATGTGGAATGTCGGTCATCAACTGCCTTCTTCTATATCCAACAACAGGTTTTCCAACGCCTCGCGGTACGCCCCAGGCTCCTGCCACATGCCGCGTTGCTGGGCTTCGAGCATGCGTTCGGTCATGTCCCGCAGGGCATCCGGGTTGTGCTGCTGCACAAAGGCGCGGGTGTCCGGGTCCAGCAAGTAGGCATCCGCCAGCAACGCGTATTGATGATCGTCGATCAACGCCGTCGTAGCGTCGAACGCGAACAGATTATCCACGGTGGCCGCCATCTCGAACGCGCCTTTATAGCCGTGGCGCTTCACCCCTTCGATCCACTTCGGGTTGGCCGCCCGGGCACGAATCACCCGGTTCAACTCTTCCTTCAACGTGCGGATCTTCGGCAGGTTCGGCTGACTGTGGTCACCATGATAGCTGGCAGCCTTGTCGCCGCTCAGGGTTTCCACGGCGGCGAGCATGCCGCCCTGGAATTGGTAGTAATCATTGGAGTCCAGCAGGTCATGCTCGCGGTTGTCCTGGTTTTGCAACACCGCCTGCACCTGGCTCAAACGCTGGGCAAACTGTTCGCGGGCGGCGGTGCCTTCGTCGGAGCCGCCATAGGCGTAGCCGCCCCAGTTCAGGTAAACCTCGGCCAGGTCTTCGCGGCTCTGCCACAAGCGCCCATCAATCGCGCCCTGCACGCCGGCACCATAGGCACCGGGCTTGGCGCCGAAGATCCGCCAACCGGCCTGCTTCGCCGCCGCGTCCTCGTCCAGGCCCGACAGGCGCAAAGCCTCGCGCTCACTGCGCACCTTGGCCGCCAGAGGGTTCAGGTCGTCGGGTTCGTCCAGCGCCGCCACGGCTTGCACCGCCGCATCGAACAGGCGGATCAGGTTGGCGAATGCATCGCGGAAGAATCCCGACACGCGCAAGGTCACATCCACCCGTGGCCGGTCCAGCAGGCTGATGGGCAGGATTTCAAAGTCATCCACCCGCTGGCTGCCCGTGGCCCACACCGGGCGCACGCCCATCAGCGCCATGGCCTGGGCAATGTCGTCGCCGCCGGTGCGCATGGTGGCAGTGCCCCACACCGACAGGCCGAGTTGGCGCAAGTGGTCGCCATGGTCTTGCAGGTGACGCTCAAGGATCAGGTTCGCCGACTGGAAGCCGATGCGCCAGGCAGTGGTGGTGGGCAGGTTGCGCACATCCACCGAGAAAAAGTTGCGACCGGTGGGCAACACGTCCAGGCGGCCCCGGCTCGGCGCGCCGCTGGGCCCGGCCGGGACGAAGCGCCCGTTCAAGGCATCCAGCAACCCGCGCATTTCCGCCGGGCCGCAGGCATCCAGGCGTGGCGCGACGACGATGCGCAAGCTCTCGATCACCGCCTTGACGTCTTCCCAGCCGGGCTCTTCAAGCTGCTCCACGGCACCTTCCAGCGCCTGCTCGATCAAGCGCGCGGCATACAGCTCCAGGCGTTCACGGGTGTCGCCGGCGGTGCGCCACAACTGCGTGTCGATCTTCTGCAGCACCAATGGCCGGCGCCCGGTCCACGGCTCGGCCAGGGCGCAGTCCAGCGGATCGAAGCCCAGGTCGAAGGCCTTGGCCAATACCCGCAGCAGGCTCGATTGCGGCCCCCGCCCATCGCCACGCGGAATACGCAACAACGCCAGCAAGGTGTCGATGCGCAAGCGGCCCTCGGGTGACTCGCCGAAAATGTGCAGGCCATCGCGAATCTGCGACTCCTTCAAGTCACACAGGTAGGTGTCCAGGCGCGGCAGCCAGATCGCCGCATCGGCGTCGCTGTCGAGGTTTTCGTCCAGGGCCAGTTCCTGGTCGATGCGGGTTTCGCGCACCAGCTTGAGGATGTCCTTTTGCAGCTCGCGGGCACGCCGTGGGTCGAGCAGTTGTGCCTCGTAATACTCGTCGGCCAGCAACTCCAGGTCGCGCAGCGGCCCATAGGTTTCGGCGCGGGTCAGCGGCGGCATCAGGTGGTCGATGATCACGGCCTGGGTGCGGCGCTTGGCCTGGGCGCCCTCGCCCGGGTCATTGACGATAAACGGGTAGATATTCGGCAGCGGCCCCAGTAGTGCGTCGGGCCAGCAGTTCTCGGAAAGCCCGACGCCCTTGCCCGGCAGCCATTCCAGGTTGCCGTGCTTGCCAACGTGGATCACGCCGTGGGCGCCGTAGGTGTGGCGCAACCAGAAGTAGAACGCCAGGTAGGCATGGGGCGGCACCAGGTCCGGGTCGTGATAGACCGCACTCGCGTCCACCTGGTAACCCCGGGCCGGCTGGATGCCGACGAAGGTCAGGCCCAAACGCAGGCCCGCGATCATCATGCGGCCGTCGCGGAACATCGGATCGCTATGAGGTGTACCCCAGCGTGCCAACACGGCCTGGCGATTGGACTCGGGCAAGCGGTTGAACATCGCCTCGTAGTCATCCAGCGCCAGGCTCTGATGACACGGACGCAAGTCGAGGCTGTCCAGGTCGTTGCTGACGCCGCCCAAGAGCGCCTGGATCAGTGCCGTTCCGCTTTCCGGCAGCTCGTCCGGCAGCGGATAACCTTGGATTTTCAGTGCCCGCAGGATATTCAGCGCGGCGGCTGGGGTGTCGAGACCCACGCCGTTGCCGATACGTCCGTCCCGGGTCGGGTAGTTGGCGAGGATCAGCGCGATACGCTTTTCGCCATTCGGCACCCGCGCCAGTTCGACCCAGCGCCGCGCCAGTTCGGCGACAAAGTCCATGCGCTCCGGCTGTGCGCGATAGCACACCACATCCGACTGGCTGCGCTCACTGCGCCAGGCCAGGTCCTTGAAGCTGATGGGCCGGCTGATGATGCGCCCGTCCAGTTCCGGCAACGCGATGTGCATCGCCAGGTCACGTGGGCCGAGGCCTTGCTCGCTGGCCTGCCAGCCGGGCTCGTTGTCCTGGGCGCAAATCGCCTGGATCACCGGGATATTGCGGCGAAACGGCCGCAGGTGCGGCGCTTCAGGGCTGGACTGGGCAAAACCGGTGGTGTTCAGAATCACCGAGGCGTGCACTTCGTCCAGCAAATCCTCGACCACGGTCAGGCAGCCGGGCTCTTTCAAACTGGCCACCGCCATCGGCAGCGGGTTGAGACCCGCGGCCTGCAAGCGCTGGCAAAAAACATCGATAAAGCCGGTGTTGGCCGCCTGCAAATGGGAGCGGTAGAACAGCACCGCCGCCACGGGAAAATCAGCTTGCCAGTCAGCCTGCCAATCGTTGAGGCGGGCATTGGCTTTATGCGGGTGATAAATCGCCGTGCGTGGCAGGGTTTGCGGCTCGCTCCAGGCGTAATCGCGGCCAAGGTAGCCGGCGGCCAGGCAACGATAGAAATCCAGCGCATTCCCCAAACCACCCTGGCGCAGGAAGTGCCAGAGCCGGTCACGTTCCTCGGCGCCCACGGTGCTGAGGCCACTGAGTTCCGGGTCCGGGCGATCATCCCCCGGCACCAGGATCAGCTGCACGCCGCGTTCGGCCAACTCCACCAGGCGCTCGATACCGTAGCGCCAATAACCGATGCCGCCGTGCAGCGAAATCAGGATGACCTTGGCGTGGCGCAGCACCTCATCGACATACAGGTCGACCGAAGCATGGTTCTGCACCTGCATCGGGTTCGCCAGGCGCAGGCTCGGGTAATCCTCGGGCAACTGCTGGGCCGCTTCGGCCAGCAGCGCCAGGCTGGAATCACCGCTGCACAGGATCACCAGCTCGGCGGGGGTTTGCCCAAGGTCGGCGATGTTGTCATCCGAAACGAAACCGCCGGGCTGGGTCCTGAGCAGATGCATGGTTTAAACGCTGAGGGCAGCGCGCAGTTGCGCTTCGAGCAAGGCGGCGTCGAGTTCCTGGCCGATCAGCACCAGGTGCGTGGCGCGCGGCTCATCGGCGCGCCAGGCGCGGTCGAAGTGCTTGTCGAAACGCGTGCCCACGCCCTGGATCAGCAGGCGCATCGGTTTGTTCGGGATCGCCGCGAAGCCCTTGACCCGCAGGATGCCGTGCTTGACCACCAGTTGGGTCAGGGCGTCCAGCAGCAGGCTTTCGTCGGCCTGGGGCAGTTCGATGGAGATGGAGTCGAAGGCATCGTGGTCGTGGTCGTCTTCACCTTCGTGGTGATGATCGTGATGGCTGTGGCGGCCATCGATGTGTTCTTCCGAGCCCGCGCCCAGGCCGATCAATACGTCCAGCGGCAGGCGACCGCTGCTGGCTTCGATGATTTTTACCGCCGGCGGCAGTTCTTCTGCCACTTCCAGGCGCACACGGGCCAGGTCTTCAGGGCTGATCAGGTCGGACTTGTTGAGGATCACCAGGTCGGCGCTGGCCAGTTGGTCAGCGAACAGCTCGTGCAGGGGGGATTCGTGGTCCAGGTTCGGGTCGAGCTTGCGCTGGGCGTCAACCTGGTCCGGGAAGGCGGCGAACGTGCCGGCGGCCACGGCCGGGCTGTCGACCACGGTGATCACGGCGTCAACGGTGCAGGCGCTGCGGATTTCCGGCCACTGGAACGCCTGGACCAAGGGTTTTGGCAGGGCCAGGCCCGAGGTTTCGATGAGGATATGGTCGAGGTCGCCGCGACGGGCCACCAGTTCGCGCATCACCGGGAAGAACTCTTCCTGGACCGTGCAGCACAGGCAGCCATTGGCCAATTCGTAGACGCGGCCGTTCGCCTCTTCTTCGGTACAGCCGATGGAGCATTGCTTGAGGATTTCACCGTCAATGCCCAGCTCGCCGAACTCGTTGACGATCACCGCGATGCGGCGCCCCTGGGCGTTATCCAGCATGTGGCGCAGCAAGGTGGTCTTGCCCGAGCCGAGGAAGCCGGTAACGATGGTGACGGGGAGTTTGGCCAGTGTTTTCATCGGATGCCCTTTGGGGCGGGCATACGGGACGAGTGGCCCTGCGCGGGTGCGCAGAAGCAGAATTCGCCACCGGATCACCCCGCCCGGTTGAAGTAGAAAATCGGTTGCGAGGCAGGTCTCCTGGCTTGGGGCTTGCCGGCGGTGAGGCCGGCGCTGGCTGCGCCTTCCCGCCTTGTTCAGGCAGTGGCGTGGCAGTCAGATAAACCCTTTACAGTTGCGGGGGCAGCCGCGGCATTGACCGCGTTCCCTTCTTAGCTTCGGCCTGGGCCGAAGAACCTCGAAGGTGCAAGGCTACGCAGTGCGCGGGGACGGGTCAATGTCCGAGCGTTTGGCACTAAGCAGCGCCAGGCGCTCCAGCATGCCTTCGCTCGCCGCCGGACCGGCCTGGACGCTGCATTGCTCGACGGACACGCGTGCACCGTCGGCGTCCACCACCGCCACTTCCACCGGGCGCCGGGTTTTCCGGTCGACCAATTGCAGGCTTTCACCTTCGTTGGCGAAATGGCGGTTGCCCCAGCCGATGAACGCCATGATCACCACCCGGAAATCCTCGCCAACCGGCGTCGGTACGTACTCGAAACGGGGCGGCCGCTCGCTGTATTGCCGGCGCTCCAGCAGCCCCGCTTCCACCAGGCTGTTGAGCCGGCGGGTGAGCATATTCGGAGCGATTTCCAGGCTCTGGGAAAACTCGTCAAAACGCCGCAACCCTTGCAGCGCGTCGCGCATGATCAGGATGCTCCACCACTCGCCTACCCGTTCCACTCCACGGGCTACCGGGCATTCGGCATTCACCAGCGACTTACGTTGCATTGCAGTTCCTCTGTGGGGCGGCTACGGAAATTTCAGCTATCGGATGTTACTTTCATAATGATAGTTTCGTCCATGCATTGCTACCAACCTGAAATTTGCGGAGCTAAGCGATCATGAGTAAGCGAATTGTTGTGACCGGCATGGGTGCAGTGACACCGCTGGCAACCGGCGTGGAACAGACCTGGAAGCGCCTGCTGGCCGGTGAATCCGGGATTCGCAGGCTACCCGAGGCATTGATCGGCGACCTGGCAATCAGCATCGGCGGCCAAGTGTTGGACCGCATCCAGGACCCTGAAGCCGGCTTTGACCCGGACACTGTCATCCCGGCCAAGGAACAACGCAAGATGGACCGGTTCATCGTGTTTGCCCTGGCAGCCGCGCAAGAGGCCCTGGCCCAGGCAGGCTGGAGTCCGCAGACGCCATCGCAGCAGGAACGTACCGCGACAATCATCGCCTCCGGCGTGGGTGGTTTTCCCGCGATTGCCGAGGCCGTTCGTACGGCTGACAGCAAAGGGCCTCGCCGCCTGTCGCCGTTCACGATCCCGTCATTCCTCGGCAACATGGCGGCCGGGCACGTGTCGATCCAGCATCAACTGAAAGGTCCGCTGGGCTCCCCCGTCACTGCTTGCGCCGCCGGCGTACAGGCGATTGGTGATGCTGCGCGCATGATCCGTGCCGGCGAAATCGACATCGCCGTGTGTGGCGGCGCCGAAGCCTGTATCCACCGAGTCAGCCTCGGCGGTTTTGCTGCGGCGCGTGCGCTGTCCAGCGATTACAACGACACGCCGGCATTGGCTTCCCGCCCGTTCGATCAAGGCCGCGACGGGTTTGTGATGGGCGAAGGTGCCGGGCTGTTGGTGATCGAGGAACTGGAGCATGCATTGGCTCGTGGGGCGACGCCTATCGCAGAGCTGGTGGGCTACGGCACCAGCGCCGACGCCTATCACATGACCTCGGGCCCGGAAGATGGCTCGGGTGCACGCAGGGCAATGGAACTGGCGATCGCGCAGGCAGGGATCAGCGCCGCACAGATCCAGCATTTGAACGCCCATGCCACGTCGACCCCCGTAGGCGACAACGGCGAACTGGCAGCGATCAATACGCTGTTCGGTGCAACTGCCAGCGTCGCGATCAGCGCCACCAAGTCGGCGACCGGCCATCTGTTGGGCGCCGCGGGCGGGATCGAGGCGATCTTCACCGTGCTCGCCCTGCGCGACCAGATTGCCCCGGCGACCCTCAACCTGGATAACCCGGACCCCGCCGCCGATGGGCTGGATATGGTCCGGGGCCAAGCTCGGTCGTTTCCGATTGAATACGCGATTTCCAATGGGTTTGGATTCGGCGGCGTGAATGCCAGCGTGCTGTTCAAACGCTGGCAATAACCCGGCGATTTGACGCCCATCGCCCGCCCATGCTCTCCTACACATCTTGTTTCGGGTGCCCTTCACAGGGTGAAACGGGAAACCGGTGAGTCATGTTCCTTTACTCAAGGGCGTGACGAGTCCGGTGCTGCCCCCGCAACGGTAAGCGAGTGAAGCATCAAAACCACTGTGCCTCTACGGCATGGGAAGGTGATGCTTTCAAGGCCCAGGCCCCTCGCAAGCCCGGAGACCGGCCCGAAAAAATCAGATAACAAACCCGCGGTGGGCGGGCGCTGTTCAGAACCCTGCGTGCCTGGCTCGCGGGGTTTTCATGCGCTCGTGTCACCCTGAAACCCTGAAGGGACGCGCCATGTCGATCATCAGCAGCACCGCCTCTACCGCCAGCACCACCGCCACCCTGAGCCAACGCCTGACTGCCGCCATAGGCGCGTCGATCCTCGGCGCGTGCCTGGTGTATTTCGCCGGTTTCTCGCACATCGAAGCGGTGCACAACGCCGCCCACGATACCCGCCACAGCGCTGCGTTCCCGTGCCACTGAGACCTGCCGACATGATCAAGCGTATTGCCCAAACCGCAGGTTTCACCGGCCTCCTGGCCGCCTTGCTGCTGACCTTGCTGCAAAGCTTCTGGGTTGCCCCGCTGATCCTGCAGGCGGAGACCTTCGAAAACGCCCCGGCCGCGACCGAAGTGCATGAACATGCCGAAGCCACGGCCCACACCCACGACGCTGAAGCCTGGGAGCCGGAAGATGGCTGGCAGCGTGTGCTGTCGACTACGGGCGGTAACCTGGTGGTCGCCGTAGGTTTTGCCCTGATGCTTGCCGGCCTGTACACCTTGCGTGCACCGACCCGCACGGCCCAAGGCCTGCTGTGGGGCCTGGCCGGTTACGCCACCTTTGTGTTGGCGCCGACCCTGGGCTTGCCGCCTGAATTGCCGGGGACTGCGGCGGCAGACCTGGCGCAACGGCAAATCTGGTGGATCGGCACTGCCGCTTCGACCGCTGCCGGTATCGCGCTGATCGTGTTCGGTCGTAACTGGCTGCTGAAAATCCTGGGCGTGGCGATCCTGGCTGTGCCCCATGTGATTGGCGCACCACAGCCGGAAGTCCACTCGATGCTGGCGCCGGAGGCTCTGGAAGCTCAATTCAAGATCGCCTCGCAGTTGACCAACGTTGCCTTCTGGCTGGCGCTGGGCTTGATCAGTGCCTGGCTGTTTCGCCGTAACCGAGATGGTCAGTATTCGGCATGATCCTGGCGGTTGGCCTGGGGTGTCAGCGGGGTTGTTCTGTCGACATCCTGCGTGAACTGTTCAACGCCGCCCTCGCCGAGGGTGGCATTGAGCGTCAGCGCATCACTGCGTTGGCCAGTCTTGATCGCAAGCGGGATGAGCCGGGGTTGCTGGCACTGGCTCAGGTTCTGGATTTGCCGTTGGTATTTTTCAGTGCGGAGCAATTGGCGCCCTATGAAGATCGACTGAGCCATAAGTCCGAGACGGTTTTTGCTCATACCGGCTGCTACGGCATTGCTGAAAGTGCCGCCCTGGCCCTGGCAGAACAGCTGTCTCAAAGCCCTGCCACCCTGCTGATCACCCGCAAAAAAACCGCCCAGGCCACCTTTGCATTGGCTTGCGCCGGCTGAATTCCCGATAATCGTCAGCTTTGATCATGAGCAATCTTCATCTGGAGGGCTGCTCGCGTGCTTTTTTTCACAGGAATGAATCCATGACTGTCTTTTTCATCGGCGCAGGCCCAGGCGATCCGGAATTGATCACGGTCAAGGGGCAGCGGCTGATTCGCAGTTGCCCGGTGATCATCTATGCCGGTTCGCTGGTGCCGGCGGCGGTGCTTGAGGGGCATCAGGCGGAGTTGGTGGTTAACAGTGCGGAGCTGCATCTGGAGCAGATCATTGGGCTGATCAAGACGGCCCATGAGAAAGGCCAGGATGTGGCGCGGGTGCATTCCGGGGATCCGAGTTTGTACGGGGCGATTGGGGAACAGATTCGGCTGTTGCGGGAGCTTGGGATTGGGTTTCAGATCATTCCCGGGGTGACGGCGGTGGCGGCGTGTGCGGCGTTGTTGGAGGCTGAGCTGACGCTGCCGGACATTGCGCAGAGTGTGATTTTGACGCGGTATGCGGATAAGACGGCGATGCCTGAGGGTGAGGTGTTCAGTAGTTTGGCGCAGCATGGGACGACCATGGCGATTCACCTGGGGGTGAGTCATCTGGAGAAGATCGTGGCTGAGTTGGTGCCTCACTATGGGGAGGATTGTCCGATTGCGGTGGTGCATCGGGCGACCTGGCCGGATCAGGATTGGGCCATTGGTACGCTGGCGGATATTGCCGGGAAGGTGGCAGCCAAGGGGTTTCGGCGTACGGCGTTGATTCTGGTGGGCCGGGTTTTGGCCAGTGACAGTTTTGGTGAGTCGTCGTTGTATCGTGCGGGGCATGCGCATTTGTATCGGCCCTGAGGGTGGTGGCGGTGGTGATGGTGTACATATCCGTTATTTAGGTAACGGCGACTATTGGTTCCGCTCTTACA
>NZ_JACAQY010000056.1:0-6025 GCF_013386835.1 Pseudomonas sp. IPO3774 | reverse complement strand
TGTAAGAGCGAAACCATAGGCGGCCGTTACCTAAATAACGGATATGTACACGCCCCCCAAAAAAACCTCACACCAACCGCTTGATCTGCTTATGCCGCCAAACCAGCCGGTAATAAGCCGTCTGCAACCCCAACATCGCCAGATACGTCACCGGAAACGCCATCCACACCCCTTCCAGCCCAAACCGCGCATTCAGCAGATACGCCACCGGCAACTCCACCCCCAACACGCAAACGATCGAGATCCCCACCGGCACCAGCACCACCCCGCTGGCCCGCATGATCCCGCCCACCACGGCCTGGAAACCGAACACCAGGATGCTCCAGAGCATGATATGCAGCAGGTGCTCGGCCTTGACCCGCGCATCCACGTCGGTAATGAACAACCCCAACAGCCAGTGCGACAACACATACCCCAGCACTATCAACCCACCCGTCAGGCACAGGTTGATCAAAATCCCCGTACGCAGGATCGGCCCGATCCGCTCCAGGCGCCCCGCCCCGATCGCCTGCGCCCCCAGAATCGACGCCGTGATCGCAATCGACAACGCCGGAAACTGCACATAGTTGACGATCTGCGTCACCGCCCCATACGCCGCCGTCGCCTGGGAACCATGGCTGTTGACCAGCGCCAGAATCACCAGCTCCGACAACGACAGCACCACCATCTGCAACCCCGTAGGCAACCCGATACGCAGGACCTTGCCCAGGATCACCCGATCCAGCCGCAGCGCCGCCATCAACTGGCGATCCGGCGCCATCACGTGGTTTTTATGGCGCAGGCGCAGCACCAGGAACGTCATCGCCAGGGCATTCCCCACCAACCCCGCCACCACCGCGCTCTGGATACCCATCGGCGGCAGGCCCAGCCAACCCTTGATCAGCGCAGGGGTCAGCACCAGGCCCACGGTGGTCGACACCATCAGCGCCAATAAGGGCGACACCGTGTCACTCACGCCCCGCAGCAGTTGGGTGAACAGGATGAACACCAGCAACAGCGGCATGATCAGCATCATCATCTGCGCATAACCCACCGCGTCATCCAGCACATCCACCGGTGTGCCCAGGGCCTGCATTGCCGGGCGCGCAAACACGCTGCCCAGCACCGCCGCGATCACCCCGATCAGGGCGCCGAGGGTCAGGGTGGCGCCGGTGATCGACTTGACCATCGAGGTTTCCTGCGCGCCCCACGCCTGGCCGATCAGCACCGAAGCGCCCGCCCCCAGGCCGATCACCAGGGCGATAAAGAAAAACACGATGGGGAACATCCCCGACACCGCCGCCAACGCCTGGGTGCCGAGCATCTGCCCGACATAGATCCCGTTCAGCGTGCCGGAAAAGCTCTGGAGGAAATTGGACAGCACCATGGGTGCCAGAAAGATCAGGTAGATCTGCCACAACGGTCGTTGCTGGGTGACTTCCATGAAGGTTCGGATCTCAATGCAATTAGGCAGGGAAAGCGTTGCGTGACAACCAGGCCAGGTACAACTTCACATCCACCGGCCAGTGCGCGATCCTGTTGGAAAATTCCGCGCCGTCCTGGGCAAACAACGCCCGCGAGGCTTCTTCAAAACCTGGCAGGTCGCCGCCGATGGCGCTCATGAAACGATAGCTGGATTCCTTGGCCTGGCGCCGCTCATCGTGCTCGGCATGGGCGTTGCGCGCTTCGTCCACCAACCGGCGCAAGGCCGCCGAGGCGCCGCCGCGTTGTTGTCCGAGCCACTCCCAGTGCCTCGGCAGCAAGGTCACTTCACGGGCGACCACCCCCAGCTTCGGACGGCCTACCGCAGGTGACGCCGGCACGTCGGCCTCCGTCACCGCGAGGGTCGGTTGCTGCGGTGCGTAACCGGCGGGCCAGGGATAGTCGACTTGAACACCGCTGGCGTCATCAAACACCAGCAAGCTGCCCGTCGCCAGGTCGAGGTTTTTCAGGTTTTTGGCGACGTCGGCATAAGAGCCGGCGGCCACGCGTTGGTGGCCAAGGAAGGCGGTGCAGTGTGATGCGCTCATGACTTTTACCCGGATTATTTTGTTTTACCCGGGTTATATTAGTCTGAAATTTATTGGATGCAAGCCGCTTGTTGCGAAACCACCAAACGATCACTGTCGACAGTCGCGCCCATGGGGCCCACACCCGGGTCGCGCAATACGCATTCGGCAATCGCCGGCTCCAGCTCCACCCGCAATCGGCGGCCCAAGGCGCGGGCGCCGAACCGTACGTCATGGTCGCGGCACAGCCAGGCACGTGCCGATTCATCCAGCACCAATGATCGGTGCTGCGCCGCCAGGCGTTGATTGAGTTTGCCGAGTTCCACCTTGAGCAGCGCCTCAAGCCACTGATGGTCGATGGGCTCGAACATCAGGATACGATCGATGCGATTGAGAAATTCCGGCTCGAAGTGGCGGTGCAAGGCGTCCTCCAACACCCCCGCTTCACCGCGCGCCCACCAGCGCAACGGGGCAAAGCGTTGCCGGTGCCGACGCGCCTGCTGGGCGCCGATATTGCTGGTCATGAAGATCAGGCTGTTGCGAAAGTCCAGCGTACGAGCGCCGCCCGCCAGCGTCAGCTGGCCGTTTTCAAGGATGCCCAGCAGGCTGCGCACCACTTCCTGGCTGGCTTTCTCCAACTCGTCGAACAGAACGATACCAGGGCGGCTGTAGCTACCCTGGATCAGTTCGCTGTTGAACAGGCTGATGCCCTCCTTGCTGCCGACATAACCCGGCGGTGCACCGGTGAGTGCGGCGGCATAATGCTCCTGGGCCAGGGTGTGCATGTCGATACGGCAGAACCCGTCGGCACGCCCGTGCAACGCCTGGGCCAGCAGCCGGACGATTTCCGTCTTGCCGACCCCGGTAGGCCCCATGAACAGGTTGACGCTCAACGGCCGCTCACGCTCACCGATATCGGCCTTGACCACCTTGAGCAACCCTTCCATTTGGGCCAGGGCTGCGTCCTGGCCAACGATACGGCTGCGCAGCAAGGCCATGACCTGGGCCGGTTCAAAAGTAAACCGCATGCCTCAACCCGCCGTTTTTTCTTTACCACCATGGGGCAACTGCCCCACCGGGCATTCGGCGACACCGACGGTGCTACGGGTGAAGGCCTCGACATTCTCTTGGGCCTTTTGCGCGTCCAGCACCCAGGTGCGATAGAACTCGAATGGGCAATCCGCCATGCCCTTGTCCCCATCGCCCGAGGCATGCATGCCGGTGTAGCCACGGTGCAGCAGCTTGAACAGATGGTTCTGCGACTGGTCGTTGGCCCGCGCATCGCGGATCTGCGACACCGACAGCTGGGCGTACTGAATGCCCATCTCTTCTTCGCCGCACTCGCCCAGGGTACGGCCATCGAAGCCGATGATCGCCGAGTGCCCGAAGTACGAATACACCCCGTCGAACCCCGCCGCATTCGCCACCGCCACGTAGCAGTTATTGGCCCAGGCCATGCTCTTGGACATCTGCACCTGCTGCTCCTTGGCCGGGTACATATAGCCCTGGCAGCGCACGATCAGCTCGGCGCCTTTCATCGCACAGTCACGCCAGATCTCCGGGTAGTTGCCGTCGTCGCAGATGATCAGGCTGACCTTCATGCCCTTGGGCCCGTCGCACACGTAGGTGCGATCGCCCGGGTACCAGCCCTCGATCGGGCACCACGGAATGCACTTGCGATAACGCTGGACGATCTCGCCGAGGTTATTGATCAGCACCAGCGTGTTGTACGGCGCCTTGTACGGGTGCTCCTCGTGGCGTTCACCGGTCAGGGAAAACACGCCCCAGGTATTGGCCTGGCGGCAGGCCGCGGAGAAAATCGCCGTCTCCTCGCCGGGAATACTCGCGGCGGTCGCCATCATCTCGTCGTGGTCGTACATGATCCCCATGGTGCTGTATTCGGGGAACACCACCAGGTCCATGCCGGGCAAACCCTGCTTCATGCCGACAATAATCTCGGCAATCTTCTTCGCGTTATCGATGACTTCGGCCTTGCTGTGCAGGCGCGGCATCTTGTAGTTCACGACAGCAACGCCGACCGTGTCCGGGCTGCTGGAAATGTCGCCATGGCGCATTGCAAATCTCCTCGGTCAATGACTGATCATCCAGGGCCGTGGCCCGGTCCTGGTCTTGAGCCCCAGCGGGTTGGCCTTGCTCGGCACCACCGGCTTGCTGGTGCCACAGCAACTGCAGCCCGCCGGGTGCTTGCGCGCTGCCTGATATTCGCCGACGGTTTGCGGCGCATGGGCGCTGCGCTCGTTACCGGCTATGGCCTTGCGCTGATTGGCCGACAGCGTGGTCAGCGCCGGCGCCGACAGCAGCAACTGCCCGCCCGGGCCGTCGCAATACGGACATTGGCTGGGTTCGTGACGCTGGGCCATGGGCCGCAGCATCGTGAAGGTGCCGCAGGACTCACAGGCATATTCGTAGGTCGGCATGGCTACAGGTCCGGTGCGATGGGCAGGTCAATGCTGCCGTCGAGGAATTGGGTCGGGCCGTTGGCGTTGGGGTTGATGTCGAACTCGAAGATTTCAGTCGGCAGCCACAACGTCGCGCAGGCGTTGGGGATGTCCACCACGCCGCTGATATGCCCCTGCACCGGCGCCGAGCCGAGCAACGCATACCCCTGGGCCGGCGAGTAGCCGAACTTGGTCAGGTAGTTGATCGCATTCAGGCAGGCCTGGCGGTAAGCGACATTGACGTCCAGGTAATGCTGCTGGCCCTGTTCGTCGACGGAGATGCCTTCGAAGATCAGGTAGTTCTTGTAGTTCGGGGTGATCGGGCTTGGCTTGAACACCGGGTTCTTGATCCCGTATTTGGCCATGCCGCCCTTGATCAGCTCGACCTTCATGTGCACCCAGCCGGCCATTTCGATGGCGCCGCAAAAGGTGATTTCGCCGTCGCCCTGGCTGAAGTGCAAGTCGCCCACCGACAGGCCGGCGCCGTTGACGTACACCGGGAAATAGATCTTCGAGCCGCGGGACAAATCCTTGATATCGCAGTTGCCGCCATGCTCACGGGGCGGCACGGTGCGGGCACCGGTGGCGGCGGCATCGTCACGGGCCGAGCCCTTGAGTTTGCCCATGTGCGCGGTGGCGGCCAGCGGGGCGTTGGCCAGGGGTGGGACGCGGGTCGGGTTGGTGTCGATCAGCTCCTGCTCGCGACGATTCCAGTCGGCGAGCATCACCGGGTCGGGCAGGCAGCCGATCAGGCCGGGGTGGATCAGGCCCGCAAAATTGACGCCCGGGATGTGCCGGGAGCTGGTGAACATACCCTTGAAATCCCAGATGGCTTTTTGCGCGCTGGGGAAGTGATCGGTGAGAAAGCCGCCGCCGTTCTGGCGGGAGAAGAAGCCGTTGAAACCCCATTGGGAGTCGGCCTTGGCGCCGATGTCGAGCAGGTCGACCACCAGCAAGTCGCCGGGTTCGGCGCCATGTACGCCCACCGGGCCGGAGAGGTAATGCACGGTGGAGAGGTCGACGTCGCGCACGTCGCTGGCGTCGTCGTTGTTCTTGATGGCGCCGGCGGTCCAGTCGTAGGTTTCGAGGATGAAGTCATCGCCGGGTTTGACCCAGCAAGCCATCGGGATGTCCGGGTGCCAACGGTTGTGGATCTGTTCGTTTTCGGTGACGGGTTGGTTGAGGTCGACTTTGATCAGGGTGTCGGTCATCGAGGTGCTCCCGGAGGGTGGGTTGGCTGTCGGGAGCAGTCTCACGGGGATGGGGTTGGGCGGGGAATACGTTGGATGACGTATGCGTCTTTGGGGTTGGGGGGCATATCCGTTTTTTGGGTGATGGCTGATATTGGTTCCGCTCTTACAGCGGCTCACTTTTGAACAGCGCAAAAGTAAGCAAAACGCTCTTGCCCCACCACTCGGCACCTCGCCTAGGCTCGGTGTGCCCTCACTCCGGCTTTGGACCGTGGGCCGCCGTCATGGGCCATCCCTGGCCCAGGACGGCTAACCCGGCGTCCTGCCGGGTTACCCACGCTCCAAAGCCTGCGTTCGGCCAGCGTGGTTTAACGGGGCGCCTAAGATC
>NZ_JACAQY010000055.1:52211-133422 GCF_013386835.1 Pseudomonas sp. IPO3774 | reverse complement strand
CGAGCCTAGGCGAGGCGCCGACAGGCGGGGCAGAGCCCTTTGCTTACTTTGGGGCTTTTCCAAAGTGAGCCGCTGTAAGAGCGGAACCATAGGTGGCCGTTACCTAAATAATGGATATGCCCCCCTGGATCCTGACCACCCCCGCCGCACTCGTTCAGCGAACGGCATCGGGCTTCAACCCGCGCAACAACAACTCCAGCCCTCGCAGAGCCTCTTCCAGCCGCACACCCGAGTCTCCATCCTGGGCGATCCACAGCGATGCGCTCACCAGGCTGCCATTGATCAGCCTCGCCAGCGCCTGGCTGCACGCCTGCTCGACTAGGTCCGCCTGCATCAAGTCATCGAGCAACCGGCGCAGCGAGTCCACGCATTGCTGCTGGTCAGTTGCGCCCAGCACCGCCGGGGCATCCTGCAATACGATGCGCTGGACCTCGGGATCCTGAGCCATACGCAAATAAATCCGGCAGCGCTCGCAAAACCCTTCCCAAGGATCAACCGCCTGCTCCGAGATACGCTGCAGGCTCGCGTCCATTTCACCGTCGAGCTGCGCAACCACTGCCGCGAGCAAGCCTTTCTTGTCGCCAAAATGATGGTACAACGCACCCCGGGTCAGGCCGGCGCGAGCGGTGAAATCGTCCATCGACGTCTGGGCGTAGCCTTGTGTGGCGAAGGCCTGGCGGGCGCTGGCGATCAGGCGGGCGCGGGTGTCTTCGATCATGTCGGCACGGGCTCGGCTCATGGGTAAGGCTCACAATAGGTGATTGACATACGACGCGTATGTTACGCATGATTTGTCACATACGCACCGTATGTATTTTGCCCCGAAAACCTCGAATAGCAAGTTTCAGGGCGCTCAGGAAGAGGTTACACACCATGGCAAACCCCTACGCCGAGCTGTTCCAGGCGCCAGGTTCCAGGGCTTTTGTATTGGCGGGCATGCTGGCCCGCATGCCGATCTCCATGACCGGGATCGGCTTGATCACCATGCTGTCGCAAGTGCACGGCGGTTACGGTTTGGCCGGTGCGGTGACCGCTACCTTCGCCCTGGCCACCGCGTTTTGCGCGCCCCAGGTCTCACGGTTGGTGGACCGTTATGGCCAGGGCCGGGTGTTGCCGGTGGCCGCGTCCATCGGCGGCGGCGCGCTGTTGCTGCTGTTGCTCTGCACCCGGGTGCAGGCGCCAACGTGGACGCTGTTCGTCTTTGCCGCGCTGGCCGGCTGCATGCCCAACATGTCGGCCATGGTGCGGGCGCGCTGGACCGAGCTGTATCGCGGCCAGCCCAAACTGCAAACGGCGTTTGCCCTGGAGTCGGTGCTCGACGAGGTGGTGTTCATTATTGGCCCGCCGGTCTCGGTGGGTCTGTGCGTGCTGCTGTTCCCCGAAGCGGGGCCGTTGATTGCCGCGCTGTTTCTGGCAGTGGGCGTGACCGCCTTTGTGCTGCAACGCCAGACCGAGCCACCGGTGCATGAACATCACGCCGAGCACGGCCGTTGGCTGATTGCCTCGCCCTCGGTGTTGATCCTGATGGTGCTGTTGATGGCCATGGGCATCATCGTTGGGGTGGTGGATGTGGTCAGTGTCGCGTTCGCCCAGCATCAGGGCCAGCCCGCCGCGGCGAGCATTGTATTGTCGGTATACGCCATCGGTTCGTGCCTGGCCGGGCTGGCGTTTGGTGCGCTCAAGTTGAAAGCACCGCTGCCGCGCCAGTTCTTGTACTGCGGCGTGGCCACCGCCGTGACCACGCTGCCGTTGTTGCTGGTGACGAATATTCCGGGGTTGGCAGCCGCGATCTTCATCTCCGGCCTGTTCTTCGCCCCGACCCTGATCGTGTCCATGGCCCTGGTGGAACAAATCGTTCCGCCCAGCCGCTTGACCGAAGGCATGACCTGGCTGATCACCGGCCTGAGCATCGGCGTGGCCATTGGTGCTGCCAGCTCCGGCTGGATGATCGACCGCTTCGGCGCACCCAGCGGGTTCTGGGTGGCGCTGGCGGCGGGTGCGGTGGTGCTTGGGGCGGCGGTGCTGGGGTATCGGCGGCTGGGGTGATTACCCGGTCACCAGTGCGCCGCGATGTTGCAGGAATTCGTTCAGCGCCTGGCGCGTGAGATCGTTCAACGTGACTTTTTGCCGGGTCGCGGCAAGCGCGGCGGCCAGGTGGAGGTCATGGCCGACACGGACGTTGAACGAACCCTTGCAGGGCTTTTCCGGTGCTTGCCCAAGGGCCTGGCAGGTCTCGATGTAGTCGTCCACGGCGGTGCAAAAGGCGGCGTCCAGTTCGGCGACGGTTTTGCCCTCGTAGCTGACCAGGGCCTTGATGAAAAGCAGCTTTCCGAACAGGCAGTTGTCTTCGATGCTGGCTTCGATGGAGCCGATGTAGCCTTTGTGTTTCAGCTGGTTGTTCACTGAATCAGTTCTCCTGATTTCAATTGTTCGATGATCTGGCGCCGAATGTAGTGTTTCAGTTCGTTGCCGGGGTGAGGCTTGTGCAGGGTGATCATTGCACTGGGGTCGCCTATGTCGAACCTGACCCGGCTACCCGCCCCTTCGATTTGCGTGTATCCCAGGCGCCGCAGCAGCGTGACGAGTTCGGGCCAGGTAAAGGCCGATTGCTCATTGAGCAGTTTGGCCAGCAGCTTTTCATTTTTCGACACGGCGATTCTCGCCTGCAACTAAATGTAGTTGCAATTGATGGGTTGCGTCAATGATAGGACAGCCGCGCCGAGCCTCTCGGTGTTTGATGTAACCCTTGATGACACCGTGGTCTGCGCCCCCAATCCCCCGCTAATTTTTCCCTTCCGGATTCGTTTTATAGGGACGACGTGCCTTTGTGCTTCCTGCCTATTGCCCCGGATCCCAAGAAATGAACGCTGAAGACTCCTTGAAACTTGCTCGCCGGTTTATCGGGTTGCCCCTGGAAAAACGCCAGATGTTCCTCCAGGCGCTACACAAGGAAGGGGTGGATTTTTCCCGGTTTCCGATCCCGGCAGGGGTGGAGGCCGAGGACCGGCAGGCGCTGTCCTATGCGCAGCAGCGGATGTGGTTTCTGTGGCAACTGGACCCGGCCAGTGGCGCCTATAACCTGCCCGGCGCGGTACGGCTCAAGGGCGCCTTGAGCCTGCCGGCGATCGAGCAGGCGTTCGCCAGCCTGGTGGCCCGCCATGAGACGTTGCGCACGGTGTTCCAGCGCCAGGCGGATGATCGTCTGTTGCAAGTGGCCGCGCAGTCGCCGCTGGTTGTCGAACAGTTGGACTTCAGCGCCCTGGCACCCGCCGAGCGTGAGCAGGCGGTGATGCAGGCCGCTACCCGTCAGTCGCTGTTGCCCTTCGACCTGGCCAACGGCCCGCTGCTGCGGGTGCAATTGCTCAAGCTGGCCGAGCAGGAACACGTGCTGCTGCTGACCTTGCACCACATCGTGTCCGACGGCTGGTCGATGAACGTGCTGATCGACGAGTTCATTCGCTGCTACGACGCCCATGAGCGTCATGAGCTGCCGCCACTTGCGCCGCTTCCGATCCAGTACAGCGACTACGCCCTTTGGCAGCGTCGCTGGCTGGAGGCGGGAGAACAGGCCCGTCAGTTGGAATACTGGCAGGCGCGGCTGGGGGATGAGCACCCGGTACTGGAACTGCCCATCGACCATCCACGCCCGGCGATGCCCAGCTACCAGGGCACCCGGCATGACTTTGCGATTGATCCGGCGCTGGCTGCGCAGTTGCGCAGTTGCGCGCAAAAACACAATGTGACCTTGTTCATGTTGCTGCTCGGCGCGTTCAACGTGCTGCTGCATCGCTACACCGGGCAGGGCGACATTCGGGTTGGCGTGCCGATTGCCAACCGCAACCGCAGCGAAGTCGAAGGGCTGATCGGTTTCTTCGTCAATACCCAGGTGTTGCGCACCGAACTGACCGGGCAAACCCGCGTCGACGAGTTGCTGCAAGGCATCAAGGAACACGCGCTGGGCGCCCAGGCCCATCAGGAATTGCCGTTCGAACGCCTGGTAGAAGCCTTGAAAGTCGAGCGCAGCCTGAGCCACACACCGCTGTTCCAGGTGATGTACAACCATCAGCCGCAAGTGGCGGACATCGCCGCGGTCAACACCGCCTCCGGGCTTGAACTGTCCCTGGTGCAATGGCAAGGCCGTACCACCCAGTTTGACCTGAGCCTGGACACCTACGAGAAGTCCGGCACCCTGCACGCCGCGCTGACCTATGCCAATGACCTGTTCGACGCCGCCACCATCGAGCGCATGGCCCGGCACTGGCTCAGCCTGTTGCAGGCGATGGTCGCCGATGGCAGCCAGCGCATCGGTGAACTGCCGATGCTCGCCGCCGCAGAGCAGCACGTGCTGGTGCATGACTGGAACCAGACGGCCGAGGCGTACCCGACCGAACGTGGCATCCACCACCTGATCGAAGACCAGGTACAACGCACTCCGCACGCCGTTGCCCTGGTGTTCGGCGCGACGCAGTTGACCTACGCGCAGCTCGACGCGCGCGCCAACCAGTTGGCCCATGCCCTGCGCGAGCAGGGTGTTGGCCCGGACGTACTGGTGGGGATCTGCATCGAGCGCTCCATCGAAATGGTGGTCGGCCTGCTGGCGATTCTCAAGGCCGGCGGTGCCTACGTCCCGCTGGACCCTGAATACCCCCGCGAACGCCTGGCTTACATGATCGAAGACAGCGGCATCGGGCTGCTGCTCAGCCAGCAGGGCCTGCTGTCGACCTTGCCGGTCGACGGCATCAACGTCATCGCACTCGACCAGGCACAAGGCTGGCTCGACGATTACGGCCGCGAGCCTCTGGCCGTCAACGTGCACGCGCTGAACCTCGCCTATGTGATCTACACCTCCGGCTCCACCGGCAAGCCCAAGGGCGCAGGCAACAGCCATCGTGCGTTGGTCAACCGCCTGTGCTGGATGCAGCAGGCTTATGGCCTGGATGCCAGCGACGCAGTGTTGCAGAAAACCCCGTTCAGCTTTGACGTGTCGGTGTGGGAGTTCTTCTGGCCGTTGATGAGTGGCGCACGGCTGGTGGTCGCAGCACCCGGCGAGCATCGCGAGCCGGCTCGCCTGATTGAGACCATTGGCGAGCACGCTATCACCACGCTGCACTTCGTACCGTCGATGCTGCAGGCATTTATCCACGAGCCGGGCGTGCAGGCCTGCGCCAGCCTCAAGCGCATCGTATGCAGTGGCGAGGCGCTGGCGCTGGATGCGCAGTTGCAGGTGTTCGCCAAGCTTCCGGGCGCCGGGTTGTACAACCTCTACGGCCCGACGGAAGCGGCCATCGACGTCACCCATTGGACCTGCATCGACGAAGGTGCCGACAGCGTGCCCATCGGCCGCCCCATTGCCAATCTGGGAACCTACATCCTCGACGCGCAACTCAACCCTGTGCCGGCAGGCGTCAGCGGTGAGCTTTACCTCGGTGGCACCGGGCTGGCCCGCAGTTACCACCGGCGCCCGGCGTTGACCGCCGAGCGTTTTGTGCCGTGCCCGTTCAATGACGGCGCGCGGCTGTACCGGACCGGCGACCGGGTGCGCCAGCGCGCCGACGGTGTGATCGAATACCTCGGCCGCCTCGATCATCAGGTCAAGCTGCGCGGCCTGCGTATCGAGCTGGGTGAAATCGAGACCCGCCTGATGCAACACCCGCTGGTGCGCGAGGCCGTGGTGCTGGTGCAGGGGGGCAAACAGTTGGTTGCTTACCTGGTGCTGGAGGGAGGCGAGCCTGCCACGCCGTGGCAACCGGAGCTCAAGGCGTGGCTGTTGAACAGCCTGCCGGAATACATGGTGCCCACCCACCTGATGCCGCTGGTGAAATTGCCGGTGACCGCCAACGGCAAGCTCGACCGCAAGGCCTTGCCGTTGCCGGACGCTGCGCCGCAGCAAGCGTTCGTGGCGCCACAGGATGCATTGCAAAAAGCCCTGGCGGCGATCTGGGAGGATGTGCTTGGTCTTGAGCGCGTCGGCCTCGAAGACAACTTCTTCGAGCTGGGCGGCGATTCGATCATCTCCATCCAGGTGGTCAGCCGTGCGCGGCAGGCCGGCATCCGCGTCAGCCCGCGTGACCTGTTCCAGTACCAGACCGTGCGCAGCCTGGCACTGGTCGCCACCCTCGATAAACGCTCGGCGGTGGATCAGGGGCCGGTGAGCGGTGATGCCGTGCTCGGGCCGATCCAGCAGCATTTCTTCAGCCGCGGGATGCCGGTGCGCGAACACTGGAACCAATCGCTGCTGCTGACTCCCCGTGAGGCCTTGAATGTGCAGTGGCTCGATACAGCGCTGACGCACATCATCAATCACCACGATGCCTTGCGCCTGCGTTTTACCGAAAGCACCGAGGGCTGGCAGCAAAAACACGATGCTCCAGTGGCCAGCGCTGATCTGTGGCTACGCGATGCCGAGTCGGCGGAACACCTGAATACCTTGTGCAACGAGGCGCAGCGCAGCCTTGACCTGCAAAACGGCCCGCTGTTGCGAGCCTTGCTGGTCACGCTGGCCGATGGCAGCCAGCGCCTGGCGCTGATCGTTCACCACCTGGTGGTCGACGGTGTGTCCTGGCGCGTATTACTGGAAGATCTGCAGCAGGCTTACGAACAATTGGCGGCAGGCGGCGGCATTGAGCTGCCGCCGAAAACCAGTGCATTCCAGGGCTGGACTGCGCGGCTCGAACAGCAAGTGCAGCGCTTCGATGAACAACTGATGTACTGGAAAACCCAGCATCAGGATGCGAAGGATCTGCCGTGCGACCGACCTGACGCCAGCCTGCAAAATGCGCAGGGTGAAAAAATCGAGTGGCGACTCGACGCCGCACGGACCCGTCAGTTGCTGCAACAGGCGCCCGCCGCGTACCGCACGCAGGTCAATGATCTGCTGCTCACCGCGTTGGCCCGCACCATCAGTCGCTGGAGCGGTCAGGCAGGCACGCTGATCGAGCTTGAAGGCCATGGCCGCGAAGACCTGTTCGATGACATCGACCTGAGTCGCACTGTGGGTTGGTTCACCAGCCTGTTCGCGGTCAACCTCACCGCCAGCGATGACCTCGACGGTTCGATCAAGTCGATCAAGGAGCAACTGCGCGCGGTGCCGGACAAAGGCCTGGGCTATGGCGTGCTGCGTCATCTGGCGTCCCCGGCAGTACGCGCCGAGCTGGCGGCACTGGCGCCACCGCGGATCACCTTCAACTACCTGGGCCAGTTCGACCGTCAGTTCGACGACGCGGCCTTGTTTGTGCCGTCTGCCGAAACCAGCGGTGTGGCACAGGATCTGGCGGCACCATTGGCCAACTGGCTGACGGTTGAAGGCCAGGTCTATGGCGGCGAACTGTCGATGAGCTGGGGCTTCAGCCGCGAGATGTTCGACAGCGCGACAGTGCAGCAACTGGTGGACCGCTATGCCAGCGAGCTGCATGCACTGATCGAACACTGCTGCACCTTGCCGGCCGCGCAAGCCACGCCATCGGACTTCCCGCTGGCGCGGGTGACCCAGGCGCAACTGGATGCGCTGCCGGTGCCGGCCGGTCAGCTCGACGATCTCTATCCGCTGTCGCCCATGCAGCAAGGGTTGCTGTTCCATACCCTGTACGAACAGGCGGCGGGTGAGTACATCAACCAGTTGCGCGTCGACGTGCAGGGCCTGGATCCCGAGCGTTTCCGCGCGGCTTGGCAGGCCAGCGTCGATGCGCAAGACATCCTGCGCAGCGGTTTCGTCTGGCAGGGCGAGCTGGCGCAACCGCTGCAGATCGTGCACAAGCAGGTGCAACTGCCGTTCGCCACCCTGGATTGGCGGGCCCGCGACGATCAGCCGGCGGCTCTCGCGACGCTGGCCGATGCCCAGCGAGCGCAAGGTTTTGACCTGGCCTGTGCGCCCCTGCTGCGCCTGGTACTGGTGCAGACCGGCAGTGACCAATGGCACCTGATTTACACCCATCACCACATCCTGATGGACGGCTGGAGCAACTCGCAGTTGCTCGGCGAAGTATTGCAGCGCTATAGCGGCCGCACACCGGCGAATGCCGGCGGCCGCTATCGCGACTACATCGCCTGGCTGCAACGTCAGGACGCCCAGTTGAGCCAGGACTTCTGGAGCGAACAACTGGCCGCGCTGCAAGCGCCGACCCGGCTGGCCCGCGCGGCCACCGCTGGCGAGCGCCATCGCGGTCACGGCGATCATTACCTGACGCTGGACGAGCAACGCACCCAGGCGCTGGAAGCGTTTGCCCGCCAGCAGAAAATCACCGTCAACACCCTCGTGCAAGCCGCGTGGCTGCTGTTGCTGCAACGCTATACCGGGCACGAAGCGGTGGCGTTCGGCGCGACCGTGGCTGGACGTCCGGCAGACTTGCCCGGCATCGAGCAACAGGTCGGCCTGTTCATCAACACCCTCCCGGTGATCGGCGCACCGCGTCCCGATCAAAGCGTCGGCCAATGGTTGCAAACGGTGCAGGCGCAGAATCTCAGCCTGCGTGACTTCGAACACACGCCGCTGGCGGACATCCAACGTTGGGCCGGGCAGGGCGGTGAAGCGCTGTTCGACAATATCCTGGTGTTCGAAAACTATCCGGTAGCCCAGGCGCTGAGCCAGGCCGGGCAGGGTCTGGTGTTCGGCGATGTGGGCAACCTGGAACAGACGCACTACGCGTTGAGCGTGGCGGTGACCCTCGGCCGGCAGCTGGCGTTGCATTACAGCTTCGACCGCGGCCAATTCGCGAGCGAGGTGGTCGAAGGCATCAGTGCGCATTTGCTGCAACTGCTTGAGCAGTTTGCCGAGTCGGCAGAACGCAACCTGGGTGAAATCGCCCTGGCAAGCCGCGACGAACAGGCCCGCCAGCAAGCGCAGAACCATCCACAGCCGTACCCGGTGGACATCGGCGTGCATCAGCGCATTGCCACCCTGGCGGCCGAGCGCCCGCAACGCACAGCGGTGATTTTCAACGATCGGCAGTTCAGCTACGGTGAAATCGACCAGCGCGCCAACCAACTGGCCCACGCGCTGATCGCCCGCGGCGTTGGCGCTGAAACCCGTGTGGGTGTGGCGTTGCCGCGCAGCGAGTCGGTAATTGTGGCGTTGCTGGCGGTGCTCAAGGCCGGCGGCGCTTATGTGCCGCTGGACACCCTCTACCCGCGCGAGCGCCTGGCCTACCTGATCGAGGATTCGGGGCTGGCGCTGCTGATCAGCGATTCGTCGGTGTCGGCGCAGCTGCCGGTTGCCGAATCGGTACCCTTGCTGGAGCTGGACCGTCTTGATCTGCGTGAGCAGTCGATCAAGGCACCCTCGGTGCAGCTCGACCCGCACAACCTTGCGTATGTGATCTACACCTCCGGCTCCACTGGCAATCCGAAAGGCGTCAGCGTTGCCCACGGTCCATTGGCCATGCATTGCCAGGCCATCGGCCAGCGCTATGAAATGCGCGACAGCGACTGTGAGTTCCACTTCATGTCGTTCGCCTTCGACGGTGCCCACGAGCGCTGGCTGACCAGCCTGACTCACGGGGCTTCGCTGCTGATTCGCGACGACACGCTGTGGACGCCGGAGCAGACCTACAACGCCATGATCGAACACGGCGTGACCGTGGTCGCGTTCCCGCCGGTGTACCTGCAACAACTGGCCGAACATGCCGAGCGCGTCGGCAATCCACCGAAGGTGCGCATCTATTGCTTTGGCGGTGACGCGGTGCCGAACGCCAGTTTCGAGCGGGTCAAGCGTGCGCTCGATCCGGACTACATCATCAACGGCTACGGCCCGACCGAAACCGTGGTCACCCCGCTGATCTGGAAGGCCGGTCGCGAGGTGCCGTGCGGTGCTGCCTACGCGCCGATCGGCAGCCGCATCGGTGACCGCAGCGCCTATGTGCTCGACACCGACCTGAACCTGTTGCCCCAAGGCATGGCCGGTGAGCTGTATCTGGGGGGCACCGGCCTGGCCCGTGGGTACCTCAACCGACCGGGGCTGACCGCCGAGCGTTTTGTCGCTGACCCGTTCAGCGCCGCTGGCGGCCTGCTTTACCGCACAGGCGACCTGGTGCGCCAGCGCGCCGACGGCACGTTCGACTATCTGGATCGTATCGACAATCAGGTGAAGATTCGCGGCTTCCGCATCGAGCTGGGTGAGGTCGAAGCGGGGCTGCAAGCCCTTCAGGGTGTGCGCGAAGCGGTGGTCGTGGCCCAGGAAGGCAGCGCCGGCAGCGGCAAGCGCCTGGTGGCCTACGTGGTCGGCGATTCAACCCGTGCCGGTTTCAGCGAAGACCTGCGTGCGCAGCTCCAGGCTTCATTGCCGGCGCATATGGTGCCGGCGTATGTCTTGTCTCTGGAACGCATGCCGCTGACACCGAACGGCAAGCTGGATCGCAAGAACCTGCCCAAACCGGATGTCAGTCAACTGCAACAAGCCTACGTCGCTCCGCGCAACGCGCTGGAGCAGCAACTGGCGACGATCTGGCAAGACGTGCTCAAGCTTGGGCAGGTGGGCATCAGCGACAACTTCTTCGAACTGGGTGGCGATTCGATCATTTCGATCCAGGTGGTCAGCCGTGCGCGGCAGGCGGGGATTCGCTTCAGCCCCAAAGACCTGTTCCAGCACCAGAGCATCCAGGCGCTGGCCGTGGTCGCACAGACCGGTGAGACGCTGCCGTCGATCGATCAGCGACCGGCAACCGGCACCACGGTGCTGTTGCCGATTCATCAACAATTCTTCGCTCAGGAAATTCCCGATCGTCACCACTGGAACCAGTCGGTGATGCTCAAGCCGGCGCAGGCACTGGATGCACACGCACTGGAGCAGGCGCTGGAGGCTTTGGTGGCGCATCACGACAGCTTGCGCCTGGATTTCGTCGAACGGGCTGACGGCTGGTCGGCACACTACCGTGACGTCGCGGCGCACACGGATCAAACGCTTCTGTGGCCAGTGGAGGTCGCGGACCTCGCAGCCCTTGAGGCACTGGGTGACGAAGCCCAGCGCAGCCTGCAATTGAACGGTGGTTCGCTGATACGCGCGGTGCTGGCGAACCTGGCGGACGGCACTCAACGGCTGTTGCTGATTATCCATCACCTGGTGGTCGATGGCGTGTCGTGGCGGATTCTGTTCGAGGATCTGCAGAACGCCTACCGGCAAATCCTTTCAGGCGCAGGTGTGCAGTTGCCGGCCAGGACCAGTGCGGTCAAGGCCTGGGCGGCGGCATTGCAGGGCTACGCCACAACCCCTGCGCTGCAGGCCGAGCTGGGTTTCTGGCAACAACAGTTGCAGGGCGCTTCGCCAGCCTTGCCGTATGACCGTCCGAACGGCGGGCAGCAACATGATCAGGTCCTGACCTTTCGTAGCAAGCTGGACCGGGCCCTGACCCGCCAGCTGTTGCAGGATGCGCCGGCGGCCTATCGCACCCAGGTCAACGACGTATTGCTGACCGCGCTGGCGCGGGTGATAACGCGCTGGACCGGTGACGACAATGCGTTGGTGTTGCTTGAGGGGCACGGTCGCGAAGACGTGTTCGAGCACATCGACCTGACCCGTACCGTGGGCTGGTTCACCAGCGTGTTCCCGGCGCGGCTGTCGCCGGTTGCGGATCTCGCTGGGTCGCTCAAGCAGATCAAGGAGCAGCTGCGGGCAATTCCGCATAGGGGCATCGGCTTCGGCGCACTGGCGTACCTGGGCGATGAACAGACACGGGAGTCTCTGCAAGCCTTGCCGCTACCGTGCCTGACCTTCAACTATCTCGGTCAGTTCGACGCCAGCTTCGATGCCGCCGCCGACGCCCTGTTTGTGCCGACCGGCGAATCCGGCGGTGAAGAAGTCAACCTGCAGGGGCCGCTCGGCAACCCGCTGGCGCTCAACAGCAAAGTCTTCGGTGGTGAACTGGACCTGACCTGGACCTACAGCGGCGCGATGTTCGATGCCGCGACCATCCAGCGCCTGGCCGACGACTATGTGCAAGAACTGACGGCGCTGATCGGCCATTGCTGCGACAACGCCAACCGGGGAGTGACGCCGTCGGATTTCCCGTTGGCGCAACTGTCTCAGGCCCAACTCGATGCGCTGGTGCTCGAACCTCAAGGCATCGACGACATCTACCCGTTGTCACCGATGCAGCAGGGCATGCTGTTCCACACCTTGCTCGAACAGGGGAATGGCGATTACATCAACCAGATGCGCCTGGATATCGATGGCGTCGATCCGCAACGCTTCCGCGCGGCCTGGCAAGCCGTGGTGGATGCCCATGACATCCTGCGTACCGGGTTCATCTGGCAAGGCAATCTTGAACAACCGATGCAGGTGGTACAGCGTCAAGTGCAGGTGCCGTTCCGTGTGCTCGACTGGAGCGGTCACGCCGATCGGGATGCGGCACTGCAAACCCTTGCCGATGAAGAGCGCGCCCAAGGCCTGGACCTGAACTGCGCGCCCTTGATGCGCCTGGTACTGGTACGCACGGCAACTGATCGTCATCACCTGATCTACACCAACCATCACATCCTGATGGATGGCTGGAGCAGCGCGCAGTTGCTCGGCGAAGTGTTACAGCACTACAGCGCAGAAACCGTGGCACGACCCGTTGGCCGGTATCGTGATTACATCGCGTGGCTGAAGCGGCAGGACGCATCGCTCGGCGAAGCGTTCTGGAAGGAGCAGTTGCACGCCCTGGATGGACCGATTCGCCTGGCGCAGATGTTTGCCCGTCCGGCGCAGGGCATCGCCACCCACCTTTACGCTCACCACCACCTGCACCTCGATGAGCAGCAAACGCGCCGTCTGGGCGACTTTGCCCGAGAGGCGAAAGTCACCGTCAACACTGTGGTCCAGGCTGCGTGGCTGTTGCTGTTACAGCGTTACAGCGCAAAGTCCTGCGTCGCCTTCGGCGCAACCGTGTCGGGGCGCCCGGCGGACCTGGCAGGCGTCGAGCAACAGATTGGCCTGTTCATCAACACCTTGCCGGTCATTGCCAGCCCGCGCTCCGAGCAGAGCCTGGGGGATTGGCTGCACAGCGTCCAGGCGCAGAACCTGGCGTTGCGGGACTTCGAGCACACCGCGTTGTTCGATATCCAGCGCTGGGCGGGGCAGGGTGGTGAAGCGCTGTTCGACAACATCCTGGTGTTTGAGAACTATCCGATTTCAGAAGCCCTGGAGAAAGGTTCGCCTCAGGGTCTGCGCTTTGGTGCCGTGGGCAATCTGGAGCAAACCAACTACCCGCTGACCCTGCTGGTGGGCCTGGGCGCCGAGCTGACCGTGCAGTTCAGCTATCAATGTGCGAGCTTCACACCTGTGTCGGTGGAGCAGATCGGCGTGCACCTCAAGCGTCTTCTGCTGCAAATGAGCAGCGATGCCGCACGCCCACTGGGTGACCTCACGCTGTTGGACCCGAGTGAAACCCGCCAGCAATTGCAGGACTGGAACGCCACCGCAAGCGTCTACCCGGGCGAGCACTGCATTCATCGTCTGTTTGAGGCGCGGGCACGGCAGACGCCGGATGCCACGGCGCTGCTGTTTGCTGATCAGGCGCTGACCTACGCTCAACTCAATACCCAGGCCAATCGCCTGGCGCATCGTTTGATTGAACTCGGTGTCGGCGCTGACCAACCGGTGGGTATCGCCCTTGAGCGTGGGGTGGACATGATCGTCGGGCTGCTGGCGATCCTCAAGGCCGGTGGCGCCTACGTGCCGCTCGATCCGCACTATCCGGTGGATCGCCTGGCCCACATGATTGAAGACAGTGGGTTGCAGTTGCTTCTGACCCAGGCATCGTTGCTGCGCCAGTTGCCGATTCCGGCAGGGGTGCACACCGTCTTGGCGAGTGCAATGGATGAATCGGTCAGCCCTGAACAGGCGGCCAATCCGCAGGTGTCGGTGGACGGCGATAACCTGTGCTACGCCATTTATACCTCGGGCTCTACCGGCAAGCCCAAGGGTGTGATGGTACGCCATGGTGCCCTGGTGAATTTCGTTGCCAGCATGGCCCGCGAACCAGGCATCGAGGCAAGTGACCGCCTGCTGTCGCTGACCACCTTCTCGTTCGATATTTTCGGCCTGGAACTGTACGGCGCGCTGTTCAGCGGTGCGGCCGTGGTGCTGGTGGACAAACAGAGCGCCCACGACCCTGAAGCATTGCTGGGGATTATCGAACAGCAGCAGGTCAGTATCGTGCAGGCCACGCCGTCGACGTGGCGCATGTTGCTTGAGCATCCCATGGCCGAGCGTCTTGCCGGACGCACATGCCTGTGTGGCGGCGAGGCATTGGCCGAGGACCTGGCCGAGCGCTTGCTGGCGGTCGCAGGCCCGGTCTGGAACCTCTATGGGCCCACGGAAACCACGATCTGGTCGGCGGCTTATCCACTGACCACAGACAAGCGCTTGCCTTACCTCGGCCGGCCGATTGCCAACACCTCGCTGTACATCGTCGGCGAGCACTTCGCGCCGAACCCTGTCGGGTTGATCGGTGAATTGCTGATTGGCGGTGATGGCCTGGCGCGCGGGTACCACGAGCGGCCGGCGCTCACCGCCGAACGCTTCCTGCCGGATCCATTTGGTAATGGCACACGGCTGTACCGCACCGGTGACCTTGCGCGACATCGCGTCGACGGTGTGATCGAGTACATCGGCCGGGCAGACCACCAGGTGAAAATTCGTGGCTTTCGCATCGAGTTGGGAGAGATCGAAGCGTGCCTGTTGGCGCAGGACGCGATCCGCGAGGCGGTGGTGGTGCCTCAGCAAGGGCCGGGTGGCACGCAGTTGGTGGCCTACCTGATTGCGGCCGGTACTGAGGCGGCCGAGGCGCAGTCGTTGGTGGCGCTGCGCGACGAGCTGAAGGCGCGGCTCGCCTGCGACCTGCCGGACTACATGATTCCGGCGCACTGGATGCTGCTTGAGCGCTTCCCGCTGACGCCCAACGGCAAGCTGGACCGCAAAGCCTTGCCGCTGCCCGACGCCAATCAGTTGCTGCGGGCCTATGTGGCGCCGCAAGGGGCGCTTGAGCAGAGCGTCGCACAGATCTGGCAAGAGGTGCTCAAGCTTGCGCGGGTAGGGCGCGACGACAACTTCTTTGAATTGGGCGGGCATTCCTTGCTGGCGACCCAAGCGACAGCCCGCCTGCAAATGGAGCAAGGCGCAGCCGTGCCCCTGGACCTTTTATTTCGAACCCCATCGCTGTCGGAGTACGCCGCGCAACTGGCGGTGCACCTGACACCTCACTCCAGCGAAGACTTGAGTGAGATGCATGACTTCCTGGCAGACCTGGAGACCCTTTGAAAATGACTCAGCTCGATAACCTGTCTCTGGTTCAGCGATTCATCCGTTTGCCGCTCGCCCAACGGCAAGCGTTCCTGCAAAAGCTGCACAGCAAAAACATGAGTTTTGCCGCGTTGCCGATTCCGGCGATGCGTGACGAGTTCGAGCATATCGGCCTGTCCTACGCCCAGGAGCGCCAGTGGTTCCTCTGGCAATTGGACCCTCACAGCGCGGCCTACCATGTGCCGACGGCGCTGCGGTTGCGCGGTGCACTGGACGTGCCGGCGTTGCAGCGCAGCTTCGATGCATTGCTGGAGCGCCATGAGGTGCTGCGTACGGTGTTTGTCGACGGGCCGGAAGGGCCGCTGCAGGTTGCGCACGCATGCCTGAGCCTGCCGGTCACGACGGTGGTGCTGGAAGCGGTGCCGGACGCCGCAGCGCTCAAGGCGTTGATTGACACTGAAATCACTGCGCTGTTCGACTTGCAGCAGGGCCCGCTGTTGCGGGTCAAGCTGTTGCAACTGGCACCGGACGACCACGTGCTGGTGCTCACCCAGCACCACATCATTTGTGACGGCGCATCGGCGCAGATCATGGTTCACGACCTGGTCAAACTCTATGCTGCCCACAGCACCGGCCAGGCGCCGGACCTGCAGGCGCTGCCGATTCAATACGCCGACTATGCGATCTGGCAGCGCAAATGGATGGAAGCCGGCGAGCTTGCGCGGCAATTGGGTTACTGGACCGAACGCCTGGGTGATGGCGGTGAAGTGCTGCCTTTGCCTGCTGACCGCGCCCGTCCGGCGGTGCAGAGTTACCGCGGTGCGCGGCTGGACCTCGCCATCGATGCCGGGCTGACCGAACGCCTCAAGCGCGTGGCCCAGCGCGAAGGCTGCACCTTGTTCATGCTGTTGCTCGCCTCATTCCAGGTATTGCTGCACCGTTACAGCGGCCAGTCGGACATCCGCGTGGGCGTGCCGGTGGCCAACCGCAACCGTCTTGAAACCGAAGGCCTGATTGGCTTCTTCGTCAATACCCAGGTGCTGGATGCGCGGATTCAGGGGGCAATGCCTTTCGATCAATTGCTGGCGCAGGTCAAGCAGGCTTCGTTGGGCGCCCAGGCTCACCAGGATTTGCCGTTCGAGCAATTGGTGCAAGCCCTCGCACCGGACCGACACATGAGCCACAGTCCGTTGTTCCAGGTGATGTTCAATCACCAGAGCGGCGATGCCGCCCAAGCGTTGCAACTGCCAGGCTTGCATGTCGAGAGCCTGGATTGGAGCTCGCACACGGCGCAATTCGATCTGACCCTTGGCACGCACGAGACCCAGGGCGCATTGGCCGCCACATTCACCTATGCCACTGATTTATTCGACACTGGCACCATCGAACGCCTGGCCGCTCACTGGCTGAACCTGCTGCAAGGTATCGTCGCCGATCCGCAACGGCGCATCGGGGAATTGCCGCTGCTGGACGCGACCGAGCAACAGCACAACATCGCCCAGTGGAACCCCGGCCCGCGCAGCTTCCCAAGCGACACCTGCGCCCATCAACTGATCGCCGAGCAGGCCCGTCAACGGCCTGACGCCGTGGCCCTGCGTTGCAACGGCCAGACGCTGACCTACGCTGAACTGAATGCCCAGGCCAACCGCCGTGCGCATCAGTTGGTCGCTCACGGCGTGGGGCCGGACGTGCTGGTGGGCCTGGTCGCGGAGCGGGGTATCGAGATGATCGTCGGCCTGCTGGCGATCCTCAAGGCCGGCGGCGCTTATGTGCCGCTCGACCCAACCTACCCGCAGGACCGCCTGGCCTACATGATGCAAGACAGCGGCATCCAGCTGCTGCTGGCCCAGGCGTCGCTGACCGGTCAATTACCGGTGCCTGACGGCGTGAAAACCCTGCTGCTGGATACCGACGTCAGCGCCTTTGCCGACAGCGACCCGCAAGTCGTCGTGGATCCTTCGAACCTCGCCTACGTGATCTACACCTCCGGTTCCACCGGCAACCCCAAAGGCACCTTGCTTGCGCACCACAACATCCTGCGTCTGTTCGCGGCCACTGAACCGTGGTTCGGTTTCGGCCCGCAGGACGTCTGGAGCCTGTTTCATTCCTATGCTTTCGACTTCTCGGTCTGGGAAATTTTCGGCGCACTGCTGCACGGTGGCGAACTGCTGATCGTGCCGTACGACGTCAGCCGCTCGCCCCAGGAATTCCTCGACCTGTTGTGCGACGCGGGCGTCACGGTGCTCAACCAGACGCCGTCGGCGTTCAAACAGTTGATGCACGTGGCTTGTGCCGACTCACGGGCCAATGCCCTGCGCTACGTGGTATTCGGCGGCGAGGCGCTGGACGTCAAGAGCCTGCGCCCATGGTTCGAACGGTTTGGCGACAGCGCGCCACAGCTGATCAACATGTACGGCATCACCGAAACCACGGTGCACGTCACCTACCGTCCGTTGTCGGTGGCTGATCTCGAGCTGGACGCCAGCAGCCCGATTGGCGAACCGATAGCCGACCTGTCGTGGTACCTGCTCGACGGTGAACTGAACCCGGTGGCCAAAGGCTGCATCGGTGAGCTGTATGTTGGCCGCGCCGGCCTGGCCCGGGGCTACCTGAAGCGTGGCGACCTGACGGCACTGCGTTTTATTCCCGACCCGTTCGGCGAAAGCGGTGCGCGGTTGTACCGCACCGGTGACCTGGCGCAATACCGCAGCGACGGGGTGATCGAGTACATCGGCCGGATTGACCATCAGGTGAAAATCCGTGGCTTCCGTATCGAACTGGGTGAAATTGAAGCGCGCCTGAACGCCATGGCGGCGGTGCGCGAAGCCGTGGTGTTGGCCCAGGAGGGGCTGAACGGCCAGCAATTGGTGGCTTACGTGATCCCGGCGCAAGGCGCCGAGGATGCAGGCGCACTCAAGGCGCAGCTGAAAGCGGACCTGCCGGACTACATGGTACCGACGCACCTGCTGTTCCTGAATGAATGGCCACTGACCGCCAACGGCAAGCTCGACCGCAAGGCCCTGCCGCAGCCGGACGTAAGCCAGGTACAGCACGAGTACGTGGCGCCGCAAAGCGCGCTGGAACAGCAAATCGCAACTGTCTGGCAAGACGTGCTGAAACTGGAGCGGGTTGGCCTCACCGACAACTTCTTCGAACTGGGTGGCCATTCATTGCTGGCTACGCAGATGGTGTCGCGCATCCGCCAACACCTCGGCATGAACCTGCAACTGCGCAAGCTGTTCGAAAACGCCAGCCTCAAGGCTTGCGTGGCTGCGCTTGAGCCAATCCAGGCGGCGATGCCTGCGCGCATTCCAAGGGTGCCGCGTGATCAACCGTTGCCCCTGTCCTACGCCCAGCAGCGCCAGTGGTTCCTTTGGCAAATGGAGCCCTCCAGTGCGGCGTACCACATCCCTGCGGCGCTACGGATTCATGGCCACCTGGATTTGAAGGCGTTGCAACGCAGCTTAAGCGCACTGGTGCAGCGTCACGAGAGTTTGCGCACGACCTTTGTCCAGAAGGACGAGCGTGCGTTCCAGGTTATCCATGCCGAGTCCGGTCCGCTGCTGACGCCGCAGTTTCTCGACCTGACCTCGGCCAACCAGGCCGAGCAGATCCAGGCGTTTGTTCGCGATCAGATCAGCCGGCCGTTCGACCTGCAGAACGGTCCGCTGCTGCGGGTCGGGCTGCTGCAGGTGGCCGCCGATGAACAGGTGCTGGTGCTGACCCAGCATCACATCGTCTCCGATGGCTGGTCGATGCAGGTGCTGGTGCAGGAACTGATTGAGCGTTATGCCGCCTATAGCCAGGGTGGATCGGTTGAACCGGTGGAGTTACCGATCCAGTATGCCGATTACGCGGTGTGGCAACGCCAATGGATGGACGCCGGTGAGCGTGAGCGGCAGCTGGCTTACTGGACCAACGTCCTCGGCGCTGAACAGCCATTGCTGGAGCTGCCTGCGGACCGTCCGCGACCGGCACGCCAGAGCTTTGCCGGCGCCCGTCTGGCCGTCCAGTTACCGCAGGCATTGGGCCAACAGCTGCGGCAACTGGCGCTGGGTGAAGGTTGCAGCCTGTTCATGCTGTTGCTGGCTTCGTTCCAGGGCCTGCTGCACCGTTACAGCGGCCAGTCGGACATCCGCGTGGGCGTACCGATTGCCAACCGCAACCGGGTCGAGACCGAAGGCCTGATCGGGTTCTTCGTCAATACCCAGGTGCTCAAGGCTGAAGTCGATCCGCAGCAGCGGTTCAGCGAACTGCTGCAACAGGTCAAGACGGCGGCACTGGGCGCCGAGGCGCATCAGGACCTACCGTTCGAGCAATTGGTCGAAGCCTTGCGCCCTGAGCGCAACCTGAGCCATAGCCCGTTGTTCCAGGTGTTGTACAACCACCAGAGCGCCGGCCGCCAAGCCATCCCGCAACTGCCGGGGCTGGTGATCAAGGCCCAGGAGTGGGAAAGCCGTACCGCCCAGTTCGACTTGACCCTCGACACCCTGGACGCCGACGGCGAGCTCAGTGCAACCCTCACTTACGCCACCGACCTGTTCGACGCAAGCACTGCACAGCGTATGGCCGCTCACTGGCTGAACCTGCTGCAAGGTATCGTCGCCGATCCGCAACGGCGCATCGGGGAATTGCCGCTGCTGGACGCGACCGAGCAACAGCACAACATCGCCCAGTGGAACCCCGGCCCGCGCAGCTTCCCAAGCGACACCTGCGCCCATCAACTGATCGCCGAGCAGGCCCGTCAACGGCCTGACGCCGTGGCCCTGCGTTGCAACTGCCAGACCCTGACCTACGCCGAACTGAATGCCCAGGCCAACCGCCGTGCGCATCAGTTGATCGCTCACGGCGTGGGGCCGGACGTGCTGGTGGGCCTGGCCGCGGAGCGGGGTATCGAGATGATCGTCGGCCTGCTGGCGATCCTCAAGGCCGGCGGCGCCTATGTGCCGCTCGACCCAACCTACCCGCAGGACCGCCTGGCCTACATGATGCAAGACAGCGGCATCCAGCTGCTGCTGGCCCAGGCGTCGCTGGCCGGTCAATTGCCGTTGCCTGACGGCGTGAAAACCCTGCTGCTGGATACCGACGTCAGCGCCTTTGCCGACAGCGACCCGCAAGTCGTCGTGGATCCCTCGAACCTCGCCTACGTGATCTACACCTCCGGTTCCACCGGCAATCCCAAAGGCACCTTGCTCGCGCACCACAACATCCTGCGTCTGTTCGCGGCCACTGAACCGTGGTTCGGTTTCGGCCCGCAGGACGTCTGGAGCCTGTTTCACTCCTATGCTTTCGACTTCTCGGTCTGGGAAATTTTCGGTGCACTGCTGCACGGTGGCGAACTGCTGATCGTGCCGTACGACGTCAGCCGCTCGCCCCAGGAATTCCTCGACTTGTTGTGCGACGCGGGCGTCACGGTGCTCAACCAGACGCCGTCGGCGTTCAAGCAGTTGATGCACGTGGCTTGTACCGACTCCCGGGCCAATGCCCTGCGCTACGTGGTATTCGGCGGCGAGGCGCTGGACGTCAAGAGCCTGCGCCCATGGTTCGAACGGTTTGGCGACAGCGCGCCACAGCTGATCAACATGTACGGCATCACCGAAACCACGGTGCACGTCACCTACCGTCCGCTGTCGGTGGCTGATCTCGAGCTGGACGCCAGCAGTCCGATTGGCGAACCGATAGCCGACCTGTCGTGGTACCTGCTCGACGGTGAACTGAACCCGGTGGCCAAAGGCTGCATCGGTGAGCTGTATGTTGGCCGTGCCGGCCTGGCCCGGGGCTACCTGAAGCGTGGAGACCTGACGGCACTGCGTTTTATTCCCGACCCGTTCGGCGAAAGCGGTGCGCGGTTGTACCGCACCGGTGACTTGGCGCAATACCGCAGCGACGGGGTGATCGAGTACATCGGCCGGATTGACCATCAGGTGAAAATCCGTGGCTTCCGTATCGAACTGGGTGAAATTGAAGCGCGCCTGAACGCCCTGGCGGCGGTGCGCGAAGCCGTGGTCTTGGCCCAGGAAGGGCTGAACGGCCAGCAATTGGTGGCTTACGTGATCCCGGCGCAAGGCGCCGAGGATGCAGGCGCCCTCAAGGCGCAGCTGAAAGCGGACCTGCCGGACTACATGGTACCGACGCACCTGCTGTTCCTGAATGAATGGCCACTGACCGCCAACGGCAAGCTCGACCGCAAGGCCCTGCCGCAGCCGGACGCAAGCCAGGTACAGCACGAGTACGTGGCGCCGCAAAGCGCGCTGGAACAGCAAATCGCAACTGTCTGGCAAGACGTGCTGAAACTGGAGCGGGTTGGTCTCACCGACAACTTCTTCGAACTGGGTGGCGACTCGATTATCTCGATTCAAGTGGTCAGCCGCGCCCGGCAGTCCGGCATCCGCTTTAGTCCAAAAGACCTGTTCCAGCACCAGACGGTGCAGGCATTGGCGACTGTCGCGCAGACCGGTGACCCGGTGCAGGTAATCGATCAGGCTGCGGTGCAGGGCCCGGCGTTGCTGCTGCCGATTCAACAGGCTTACTTTGCCGACGCCATCCCGCAGCGTCACCACTACAACCAGTCGGTGCTGCTGCAACCGGCCCGTGCGCTGCAAGCGGCGCTGGTGGAGCAAGCATTGCAGGCGCTGGTGCTGCATCACGATGCGTTGCGGGTGATGTTCAACGAAAGCGCCGAAGGCTGGAGTGCCAGCCATCGCGACGCATCGATGCGCAATGATCTGTTATGGGTGCGCCCGGTGGCCGATGCTGGCGCGCTGGAAGTGCTGGCCAATCAAGCCCAGCGCAGCCTGAACCTGCAAACCGGACCCTTGCTGCGCGCCGTGTTGGCGACCCTGGACGATGGCACCCAGCGGCTGTTGCTGGTGATCCATCACCTGGCGGTGGACGGTGTGTCGTGGCGGATTCTGTTCGACGACCTGCAAACGGCCTACAACCAATTGCTCGCCGGGCAAGCCTTGCAATTGCCGGCCAAGACCAGCTCGGTCAAGACGTTTGCCGAACAGTTGCAAGCGCATGCACGCAGCGCGCAATTGCAGCAGCAGTTGGCCTACTGGCAGGCGCAACTGCAAGGTGCGCCGGCTGACCTGCCGTGCCTCAACCCCGAGGCGAGCCCACAGAACGGCCAGGCCGTCACTGTTCATACGCGTCTGGACAAACACCTGACGCGGCAACTGCTGCAGGAAGCGCCAGCCGCCTATCGCACTCAGGTCAACGACCTGTTGCTGACCGCCCTGGCGCGGGTGGTCTGCCGTTGGACCGGGCATGCAAGTACCTTGATCCAGCTTGAAGGCCATGGTCGCGAAGAGTTGTTTGCCAACATCGACCTGACGCGCACCGTGGGGTGGTTCACCAGTATGTTCCCGGTCCAGTTGTCGCCGGCGGCGGCACTCGGGGACTCGATCAAGTCGATCAAGCAAGGGTTGCGATCGATCCCGGACAAGGGGGTGGGTTTCGGCGCGCTGCGCTTCCTCGGTGACGAGGCCAGCCGGTCAGCCTTGCAAGCGCTGCCGGTGCCGCGCATTACCTTCAACTACCTGGGGCAGTTCGACGCCAGCTTCGATAAGGAACAGGGCGCGTTGTTCAGCCCGGCCAGCGAAAGCGCCGGTGAAGAGCAAAGCGCGATGGCGCCCCTGGGCAATTGGCTGAGCCTCAACGGGCGGGTATTTGATGGCGCACTGAGCCTGGGCTGGACGTTCAGCCACCAACAGTTCGAGCAGGCCACCATCCAGCAACTGGCCGACGATTATGCCGTGGAACTGGCTCTGTTGATCGGTCATTGCTGCGATCCTGCAAACCATGGCATGACGCCTTCCGACTTCCCGCTGGCCAGCTTTACCCAACCGCAGCTCGATAACCTGGGCCTCGCCGCCCGTTCGGTGGATGACATCTACCCGCTGGCGCCGATGCAGCAGGGCATGCTGTTCCACAGCTTGTACGAACACGGCAGCGGTCAGTACATCAATCAGATGTGCCTGGACATCGACGGTCTCGACCCACAGCGTTTCGAGGCTGCCTGGCAGGCGGCGGTCGACGCCCATGACATTTTGCGCAGCAGTTTCATCTGGGAAGGCAGCGAGCAACCGGTGCAGGTGGTGCATAAACAGGTGCGCGTACCCTTCACCGCGCTGGATTGGAGCACACGCACGGATACCCCGCAGGCCCTCGTCGAGTTGGCGTCCAGCGAGCGCGACCAGGGTTTCGACCTCGCCCTCGCGCCGCTGCTGCGGCTGGTGCTGGTCAAGACCGCTGAACAGCGTTATCACCTGATTTATACCCATCACCACATTCTGATGGACGGCTGGAGCAACTCGCAGCTGCTGGGCGAGGTGTTGCAACGTTACGATGGCCAGGTGCTGCCGCGCCCGGCGGGCCGCTATCGTGACTACATCGCCTGGCTGCAAGGGCGTGATGCCAAGGCCAGTGAAACGTTCTGGCGTGCGCAACTGCACGCGCTCGACGCGCCGACGCGCCTCGCCGAAAACCGTTTCGCCGCGCCGCAGCCGGCTGTCGAAACCAGCCATGCCAGCCTGTATCACTCACTGTCCCAACAGCAGACCCAGCGCCTGGGCGAATTCGCCCGCCAGCAAAAGGTCACCCTCAATACCGTGGTCCAGGCGGCCTGGTTGCTGCTCCTGCAACATTACACCGGGCATGACACGGTGGCCTTCGGCGCCACGGTGTCCGGACGCCCCGGCGAACTCAAAGGCGTCGAACAGCAGATAGGCCTGTTCATCAATACCTTGCCGGTGATTGCCAGCCCCCGGCCGGAACAATCGGTCACCAGCCTGCTGCAACAGCTTCAGGCCCGCAACGTTGCGTTGCGCGAGCATGAACACACGCCGCTGTTCGAGATTCAGCGCTGGGCCGGGCAGGGCGGTGAAGGCCTGTTCGACACGCTGCTGGTGTTCGAAAACTACCCGCTGGCCGAGGCCCTGCAAGCGCAGGCACCGTCAGGCCTGAGCTTCGGCACGGTGGGTAATCAGGAACAGACTAATTTCCCGTTGACCCTGGCCGTTAATCTCAATGAGACCCTGAGCCTGCACTTCACTTATGCCCATGCTGCGTTCCATACACATACAATCCAGCGCCTGGCTGAGCAGGTGGAGCACGTGCTCGCACAGATGGTGAGCCTGGCCGCCGACCGTAGCCTGGGCGATATCGACCTGGTTGGCGCGGCGACGCGCACCGTGCTGTTGCGCGACTGGAATGCCACGGCAGTGCCGGCCACCGACCCACGCCACGTTCATCAATGGTTCGAGTCCCAGGCTCGACGCACGCCTGATGCGCCGGCCCTGTTGGCCGATCAAGCGTCGCTGACCTATGCCCAGCTCAACCTGCGCGCCAATCGCTTGGCTCATGCGTTGATCGAGCGGGGTGTAGGCCCGGACGTGTTGGTGGGGCTGTGCATGCCGCGCAGCGTGCAGATGGTCGTCGGGCTACTGGCGATCCTCAAGGCCGGTGGTGCCTATGTACCGCTGGACCCCGCTTATCCACAGGATCGCTTGATGTACATGGTCGAGGACAGCGGCATTGCCTTGCTGTTGACCGAAACCAGCGTACAGCCGTACTTCGCTGACGTGGCCGTGGACTGCCTGCTGCTGGACGCACTGCCCGAGCGGTTCGATGGCTACGGCGAGCATGAGCCTTCGGTAACCGTCGACAGCCAGAACCTCGCCTATGTGATCTATACCTCCGGTTCCACCGGGAAACCCAAAGGCGTGACGATTCGCCATGGCGCCCTGAGCAACCATATGGAATGGATGCAGGGTTGCCTGAAGCTGAATCACAGTGACCGTGTCCTGCAGAAGACCGCCATCAGTTTCGACGCCTCGGTGTGGGAGTTCTGGTTGCCACTGATGAGCGGCGCGCAACTGGTATTGGCCGCGCCGCAATTGAACCTGGACTTGACCACCTTGTGGGTCGAGGTGGAGCGTTGGGGGATCAGTGTGCTGCAAATGGCGCCATCGTTGCTGCAGGCGCTGTTGCCGCTGGCGACCCGTGAACACCTGGCCTCCTTGCGCCTGCTGCTGTGCGGCGGTGAAGCGCTGAGTGCGCACCTTTCCCGCCAGGTCCTGGGCCTCTTCGATGGCGAGCTGCGCAATCTTTATGGCCCCACGGAGGCCACGATTGATACCAGCAGCCATGCCGTGGCGGCCACTGTCGAAGACGACGGGCGAATCATCGCCATCGGTCGTCCGATCAACAACGTACGCACCTATGTGCTGGACGGCGCCTTGCAGCCTTGCGCCGTGGGGGCGATTGGCGAGTTGTACATCGGTGGTGAATCCCTGGCCCGTGGTTATCACCAGCGTCCAGGGCTGACCGCCGAGCGCTTCGTTCCCGATCCGTTTGGCGAGTCGGCCGCCGCACGCCTGTATCGCACCGGCGACCTGGTGCGCCACGCCGAAAATGGCGTAATCGAATACATCGGCCGGATTGACCATCAGGTGAAAATCCGTGGCCTGCGCATTGAGCTGGGTGAAATCGAAGCCCGCCTCCACGCTCAACCTGAAGTACGAGACGCGGTAGTGCTGGCTCGGGAAACGGCGACCGGCACGAGCCTGGTGGGTTGGCTTGTCAGCCAGGACAGCAGCCTGGATAGGGCGGCCGAGGCGCGCTTGAGTGAACAGCTCAAGGCGCGGCTGGCACAACAGATGCCGGACTTCATGGTGCCCACCCATCTGGTCTTCCTCGATCAACTGCCGCTTACACCCAACGGCAAACTCGACCGCAAGGCCTTGCCCGCGCCGGATACCCGCGCGCTGCATTCGGCTTACCTGGCGCCGCAAAGCGATCTGCAATGCAAGGTCGCGGCCATCTGGCAAGGCGTGCTCAACGTTGAGCAGGTCGGTCTGGCGGATGATTTCTTCGAGCTGGGCGGGCATTCGCTGCTGGTGGTGAATGTGGTGTCGCGCCTGCAGCTCGAACTGGGCATGAAGTTAACGCCCCAATTGATATTCCAATTTCCGGTCCTCGGTGCGTTTGTCGCGCAACTGGAGCAGACCGGCACGTCAATGAGCACGTCAAAATTGAGCAAGCTTGAAGCGCTGCTTGATGAATTCGAGGAGGTTTGATGGACACCGCTGTCGCACAACGTATTGCCAGGCGCTTCATAACGCTGCCGCTGGAAAAACGCCGTCTTTACCTGCAGAAAATGCTCGAAGAGGACGTTTCCCCGGCGAACCTGCCGATTCCGCCTGTCAGTGCCGAGTTCGACACGTTGTCATTGTCCTTTGCCCAGGAGCGTCAATGGTTCTTGTGGCAGCTGGACCCGGAAAGCGCGGCTTATCACATGCCTACGGCCCTGCGCTTGCGCGGTCCATTGGACATTGCGGCGCTGCAACAGAGTTTCAGTGCGCTGGTCGCGCGCCATGAGAGCCTGCGTACCACCTTCGTGGTGCACGGCGAGCAAGTGGTGCAGCAAGTGCAGGAGGCTGCACCGGTAAGTCTGCAGGTGCAGCCTCTGGCCCAGGTGCCGGATGCGGCGCAACTGCGGCATTTGATCGAAGACGAGACGCGCCGGCTGTTCGACTTGCAGCAGGGGCCCTTGTTGCGTACGTGCCTGTTGCAACTGGGCGCGGATGACCATGTGCTGATTGTCACCTTGCACCACATCGTTTCCGATGGCTGGTCGATGCAGGTAATGGTCGAGGAGTTGGTCAAGGGTTACGCCGCGTTCAGTCGAGGGTTGAGCCTGGAACTGCCAGCGTTGCCGATTCAATACAGCGACTACGCCATCTGGCAGCGGCACTGGATGGAGGCCGGCGAGCGGGAGCGGCAGTTGCAATACTGGACCGCGCAACTGGGCGGCGAGCAGCCGGTGCTTGAGCTCCCGACTGACGTTGCGCGCCCGGCCGTGATGAGCTATCGCGGTGCCCGGCTGGAGTTGGATATCGACACCGCGCTGGCCTGCGGCCTCAAGCAGATGGCCCAGCGCGAAGGGGTCAGTCTGTTCATGATCCTGCTGGCCTCCTACCAGGCCTTGCTGCATCGCTACAGCGGGCAGAACGACATTCGGGTTGGCGTGCCGACCGCGAACCGTAACCGGGTGGAGACCGAGGGGTTGATCGGCTTTTTCGTCAACACCCAAGTGCTCAAGAGTGAGGTCGACAGCCAGGGCTCCTTCAGTGCCTTGCTGCAACAGGTCAAGCAGACTGCGCTGGATGCCCAGGCGCATCAGGACCTGCCGTTCGAGCAACTGGTGGAAGCCTTGCAGCCGCAACGCAACCTGAGCCACAGCCCGCTGTTTCAAGTGATGTTCAACCACCAGACCCAAGGCCCGGCGGGCGAGGGGCCGGCCGGTGAATTGAAGGTCGAGGGGCTGCGCTGGGATACCCATAGTGCACAGTTCGACTTGACCCTGGAAACCATGGAGCGCCCCGATGGGCTGTCTGCGGCGCTGATCTATGCCACGGATCTGTTCGGTGCAGACACGGTTGCGCGGATGGCCGGGCACTGGCAAAACCTGCTGCAGGCAATCATCGCGAACCCGGCACAAAGCATCGGTGAGCTGCCGTTGCTTGACGCTGAACAGCGCCAAGCGCAGCTCGACGATTGCGTCCGCACGTCGGTAGCCACCCCGCAGGCGGGTTATGTTCATCGATTGTTCGAGGCACAGGTGGCCCGCTCGCCGGAGGCGCAGGCGCTGGTCATCAATGGCCAGCGCTTGAGCTACGGGCAACTCAATACCCGGGCCAATCAATTGGCGGTGGAGCTGCAACGTCACGGGGTGGGCGCGGGTGTGCTGGTGGGCATTGCCGTCGAACGCAGCCCGCACATGCTGATCGGGTTGTTGGCAATCCTCAAGGCCGGCGGCGCCTATCTGCCTCTCGATCCCGCGTTCCCGCAGGATCGCCTCGCCTACATGATTGAGGACAGTGGCATCGACCTGTTGCTGACCCAACATTCACTGCTCAGCCAGATCCCGGTGCCTGACACGGTCACTACGCTGGTGCTGGATCAACCGGGCAATTGGCTTGACGGCCATGCCGGTGACGATCTGCCAACCCGGCTGGATCCGGAGCACCTGGCTTATGTCATCTACACGTCTGGCTCCACCGGCCAGCCGAAAGGGGTGATGGTGCGACATGGCGCCCTGACCAACTTTGTCGCAAGCATGGCCAGGGTGCCGGGCATGACCGCCCAGGATCGGGCGTTGTCACTGACCACGTTCTCGTTTGATATTTTCGGCCTGGAAATCTACGTACCCCTGATGGTCGGCGCGTGCATCGTGCTGACCGGCCAGGAGGTGGCGCAGGACCCGTACGCCGTGCTGGCCCTGATCGACGCCGAACAGGTCAACGTGGTGCAGGCGACTCCCTCGACCTGGCGCATGTTGCTCGACAATGAACAGGCCCACGTGCTCCAGGGGTGCACGTGCCTGTGCGGCGGCGAGGCGTTGCCCCAGGAACTGGCGGTGCGCATGCTTGGCCTTGGCGGTGAAGTCTGGAATCTCTATGGCCCGACGGAAACCACGGTCTGGTCGGCGTTGCACCGGCTGCGTCCGCAGGCTGCGCAACCTTGGCTGGGCGGGCCAATCGACAACACATCGCTGTACATCGTCGGTGCAGACCTGATGCCGGTGCCCTATGGTGTTGCCGGCGAATTGCTGATCGGCGGGGACGGCCTGGCGCGGGGTTACTTCCAGCGCCCGGGATTGACCGCCGAACGTTTTGTTCCCCATCCGTTTTCCAGCACCGGCGAGCGGCTTTACCGCACCGGCGACCTCGCACGTCAGCGCCCGGACGGTATCCTCGAATACCTGGGGCGGATCGACCATCAGGTGAAAATTCGCGGTTTCCGCATCGAGCTCGGAGAAATCGAAGCGCGCCTGCTGGAGCAGGACGCTGTACGTGAAGCCGCGGTACTGGCCCAGGATGCCCCGGGCGGCCAGGCGTTGGTGGCGTATGTGGTCCCCGCCGCCGAATGGCAGGGCCTGGATGCCGACGGCCAGGGTCGCCTGCGCGACAGCCTGAACGCCCGGCTCAAGGCCAACTTGCCCGACTACATGGTGCCGGCGCATATGGTGCTGTTGCCAAGGTTCCCGCTGACCCCCAATGGCAAGCTGGACCGCAGGCAACTGCCCAAGCCCGATGCCAGCCAATGGCAGAAAACCTACGTGGCTGCGCAGACACCGGTGCAGCAAGCGGTGGCGGCGATCTGGGCCGAGGTGCTCAACGTGCCGCGGGTTGGCCTGAGTGACAACTTTTTCGAGCTGGGCGGCCATTCGCTGCTGGCGACCCAAATGGTTTCGCGGATTCGCCAGCAACTGCAAGTCCAGGTGCCTTTGCGCCTGCTGTTCGCCCATAACACCTTGCAAGCATTTGTCGAGGCGATGGCCCCGGCATCGTTGACTCCTGAACAGGCCATCCCGCGCGTTGCACGCGACCAGCCGCTTGCCCTGTCATATGCCCAGCAACGGCAATGGTTTTTGTGGCAATTGGAGCCCACCAGCAGCGCCTACCATATTCCCGCGGCCCTGCGTTTGCGCGGACACCTTGACCTGGCGGCCTTGCAACAGTGTTTTGACGCTCTGGTGGCGCGTCATGAGAGCTTGCGTACCCGGTTTGTGCTGGAGAACGAGCGTCCCGTACAACGGGTCGACGCGCCGGCACCGGTGGCGATTGCGCTTGAGTCGGCGGCTGCCGGGCTGGATGACCCTGGCCTGCGCGGCTTGATTGAAACTGAAACCCGCCAACTCTTTGATCTGCAGCGTGGGCCGTTGCTGCGGGTCAAGCTGTTGCAACTGGGCGCTGAAGATCACGTGCTGATCCTGACCCAGCACCACATCGTGTCGGATGCCTGGTCGATGCGGGTCATGATCGATGAGCTGATGCAGTTATACCGCGGCTTCAGTCAAGGCCAACCGGCGGCGTTGGCGGCACTGCCGATCCAGTATGCCGATTACGCACAGTGGCAGCGTCAGTGGCTGGCGGCGGGTGAGCAGCAACGGCAGCTCAGCTACTGGACAGAACAGTTGGGCGGCGAGCAACCGGTCCTTGAACTGCCAACCGACCATCCACGTCCGGTTCAGCAAAGCTATCGTGGGGCCCGGCTGCCGATCACCCTCGAGCCGTCCCTGGCCGAGAGTCTCAAGCGCCTGGCGCAGCAGCAAAACACCACACTGTTCATGCTGCTGCTGGCCGGCTTCCAGACCTTGTTGCACCGCTACAGCGGGCAGCAGGATATTCGTGTCGGGGTACCGATTGCCAACCGCAATCGCCTGGAAACCGAAGGGATGCTGGGTTTCTTCGTCAACACCCAGGTACTCCGGGCCGACATTGAGGGGCACCTGCGCTTTGACCAATTGCTTCATCAGGTCAAGCAGCGGGTACTGGGAGCACAGGCCCATCAGGACCTGCCGTTCGAGCAACTGGTGGAGCTGCTTGCACCTGCACGCAACCTGAGCCATACGCCATTGTTCCAGGCCATGTTCAACCATGCCAGTGATGCTCGTCGCGAGGCGATTGAACTGCCGGGGTTGAGCCTGGAGCAATTGACCTGGGATTCGGGCAGCGTGCAGTTCGACCTCTCCCTGGATACGTTCGAGTACAGCGAAGGCATCAGTGCCGCACTGTCCTATGCCTCTGACTTGTTTGAGCCAGCCACCGTCGCACGCCTGGGCGAACACTGGCTGAACCTGCTGCGCGCGATTGTGGCCAACCCCACCCAGCGCATTGCCGAATTGCCGATGCTCGATGCGGTGCAGCGCCGGATGATGGTTGAGGACTGGAACCGCACGTTCGCCCATTACCCGAACCACCAGCCGGTGCACCACTTGATCGAAGCCCAGGTGGAACGGGCCCCGCATGCCGTGGCGTTGGTGTTCGAGGGGCAGTCGCTGACCTATGCCCAGCTCAACGCGCGGGCCAACCGATTGGCTCATGCCTTGATCGCGCGTGGCGTAGGCCCCGATGTGCTGGTGGGCATTGCACTGCACCGCAGCCTGGAAATGGTGGTGGGCCTGTTGGCGATCCTGAAGGCCGGCGGCGCCTATGTACCGCTGGACCCGGAATACCCGCCGGAACGCTTGTCCTACATGATCGACGACAGCGGCATCGAATGGTTGCTGACCCAGCAAGCGCTGGTCGCAACCTTGCCACTGCCGGAACGGGTGCGCACGCTGATACTCGATGGTGACGATGCCTGGCTGGCCGGTGAGGCGCAAGGCAACCCCGAGTCGCGGGCCGTCGCGCAAAACCTCGCCTATGTGATTTACACCTCCGGATCCACTGGCAAACCCAAAGGGGCTGGCAACAGCCACGGTGCCCTGACCAACCGGTTGTGCTGGATGCAACAGGCCTACGGGTTGCACGCCGACGACCGCGTGCTGCAAAAAACGCCGTTCAGCTTCGATGTGTCCGTCTGGGAGTTTTTCTGGCCGCTTATGACCGGCATCCGCTTGGTCGTGGCGTCGCCAGGGGATCATCGCGATCCACAGAAGCTGGTCCAATTGATCGAGCGCGAGGGCATTACTACCCTGCATTTCGTCCCGTCGATGCTGCAAGCGTTCGTGCTGGATGCCAATGTCAGCCGCTGCACCAGCCTCACCCGTATCGTTTGCAGTGGCGAAGCGTTGCCGATCGATGCGCAGCAGCAGGTCTTCGCCAAGCTGCCGGGCGCGGGGCTGTTCAATCTCTACGGCCCTACCGAAGCCGCAATTGACGTCACCCACTGGACCTGTCGTGACGAGGGCCGTGACGCAGTGCCCATCGGCGAGCCGATTGCGAACTTGATGACCTACATTCTCGACGCCGAGCTCAACCCGGTGCCCTGCGGCGTCAACGGCGAACTGTACCTCAGCGGCCAGGGACTGGCGCGTGGGTACCACCGTCGCCCTGAGCTGACGGCCGAACGATTCGTGGCAAGCCCGTTTGTCGCGGGTGAACGGCTGTACCGCACGGGCGACTTGGCCCGTTACCGCGTTGACGGGGTGATTGATTACATTGGCCGTATCGACCATCAGGTGAAAATCCGCGGTTTTCGTATCGAGCTGGGTGAAATCGAGGCCCGTTTGCTGGAGCACGGGGCCGTGCGCGAAGCCGTGGTGGTGGCGCAGGACAGCCGCAACGGCAAAGCCCTGAGTGGCTACGTCGTTACCCAGCCTGGCGCCGCCAGCGACTGGCCGGCACTGCGCGAGGCGCTGACAGCGCATCTGCGCCAGACCCTGCCGGAACACATGGTGCCGACGCACCTGACGCCGCTGGAAAAAATGCCCCTGAGCCCCAACGGCAAACTCGACCGCAAGGCTCTCCCGGTGCCAGACATGGCTGAGGTACAGCAGGACTTCGTGGCTCCCGCCAATGCAGTCGAAAGTGTCCTGGTCGAGATCTGGCAAGCCGTGCTCGGCGTGGCCCGGGTGGGCACTGCCGATAACTTCTTCGCCTTGGGCGGTGACTCGATCAATTCGATTCAAGTGGTCAGCCGTGCACGTCAGCAGGGAATCGGCCTGGCCCCCAAGGACCTGTTCCTGCACCAGAACATCCAGGCGCTGGCCCGGGCTGCGAGCGCCGATCAAGCCGCAACGATCGATCAGGGGCCGGTCAACGGTGACAGCCATCTGGTTCCGATGCAGCACTGGTTCTTCGCCAATGACATGGCGCACCGTGACCACTGGAACCAGTCGCTGATGCTGACCCCGCGCGAGCCGTTGGACGGCGCATGTCTGCAGCAGGCCCTTGAGCACGTGGTGGCCCATCATGACGCCTTGCGCTTGCGCTTCGTGCAATCGGGCGATGGTACCTGGCAGGCCAGCCATGAGGCCGTCGGCGCACAACCGGTAGGCCTCTGGCAGCGCCAGGCAGAGAACGCCGATGAGATCATCGCCATTGCCAACCAGGCGCAACGCAGCCTCGACCTGCAACACGGCCCGCTGTTGCGTTGCAGCCTGATCGCAGTGCAGGACGGCAGTTCGCGCCTGCATCTGGCGATTCACCATCTGGTGATGGACGGTGTGTCGTGGCGCGTGCTGCTGGAAGACTTGCAAACGGCCTACCGGCAACTGGCGGTAAACCAGCCTGTGGTGTTGCCACCCAAGTCCACCGCGTTCAAGGCGTGGGCCGAGCAGTTGCAGGGCTACGCCCACAGCGAAGGGCTGGCTCGGGAGTTGAGTTACTGGACCGGGCAACAGGCCCATGCGTTGCCGGAACTGCCACGGGCGCGGCCTGAGGGCAGCCAGGCTTCGGTGCATTGCCATTCGGTCAACACGCGTCTGGATACAGAACAGACTCGGCGCCTGCTCAAGCAGGCACCGTCGGCCTATCGCACCCAGGTCAACGACCTTTTGCTCAGTGCCCTGGCGCAGGTGATTTGCCAGTGGACTGCGCAACCTGCGTGCCTGGTGCAACTGGAAGGCCATGGCCGTGAGGAACTGTTCGGCGACGTCGACCTGAGCCGCACGTTGGGCTGGTTCACCAGCCTGTTCCCGGTGGTATTGACCCCATCGGTGCACGCGGCAGACACCATCAAGGGCATCAAGGAACAGCTGCGCGCGGTGCCGAACAAGGGCCTGGGTTATGGCGTGCTGCGTTACCTCGGTGCAGAGGATGTCCGCTCGCGTCTGGCGAAACTCGCGCAGGCCCGGATTACCTTCAACTACCTCGGCCAGTTCGACCAGAGCTTTGATGAGCAGGCGTTATTCGCGCCGAGCGAGGAGGGCAACGGGGCTGGGCACGCTGATGACGTGGCGCTGGGCAACTGGCTGACCATCGATGGCCGGGTGTACAACGGCCAGTTGTCCCTGGACTGGACCTTCAGCCGCGACGTTTTTGATGAGGCCACCGTCCAGCAATTGGCCGATGCCTACGGCGTCGCGTTGCAGGCACTGATCGAGCATTGCTGCGGCGAAGAGCATCAGGGCCTGACGCCGTCTGACTTCCCGCTGGCCCGTTTGACCCAGGCGCACCTTGACGGCTTGCCGGTTCCCGTGGCGCAGGTGCAAGACGTCTATGCGTTGTCACCGATGCAAGAAGGCATGCTGTTCCACACCCTGGCCGACGACAGCAGCGGCTTGTACATCAACCAGATCAGCCTGCCGGTACACGGGCTGGATACCGAGCGCTTCGCCGCAGCCTGGCAATCGGTGATTGAGCGTGAGGACATTCTGCGGACCAGCTTTCACTGGCAGGATGGCTTGAGCGCCCCGGTGCAAATTGTCCACCGCCAGGCCGAATTGCCGCTGCTGATCGAAGATTGGCGCGGCCAGGACATCAGCGAACAGGCGATCAGCGCGCGCGCAACGGCTGATTACCTGCAAGGGTTCGATCTGGCCCGTGCGCCGTTGCAGCGTGTGCTGTTGCTGCGGCTTGAGGACGACCGCTACCAGATGATCTGGACCTGCCATCACATCCTGATGGACGGCTGGAGCAGTTCGCGACTGTTTGGCGAGGTAATGCAGTTTTATGGTCAGGGCCACGTGCCGACACGCAACGGTCGTTACCGCGAGTTCATCGAATGGCTGCAACGCCAGGATCAACGGGCGCTGGAGGGCTTCTGGAGAAGCCGTCTTGCGACGCTGGAGCAGGCCACCTCGCTGAACCAGGCGATGTTCCCGCGGCATGTCGAGGATTTGCCCGGGCACCAGGCGCTTTACTCACGTTGGGATGCGGTGCAAACCGCACGCCTGCAACAGGCTTGCCGCGCCTTGCAAATCACCCCCAACACGCTGATCCAGGGCGCGTGGCTGTTGTTGCTGCAACGCTTTACCGGGCAGAACACTGTGGTGTTCGGTGCCACCGTGGCTGGCCGTCCTGCGGGGTTGGCCAATGCCGACAACATCCTGGGGCTGTTCATCAATACGCTACCGGTGATCCAGACCCTGGAACCCGCGCAGCCGCTGGATCAGTGGCTGCAAGCGTTGCAGGCCTGCAACATGGACATCCGTGAGTACGCACACGCGCCGCTGGCGGATATCCAGCGCTGGTCGGGGCTGGGCGGGCAAGGGTTGTTCGACAGCATCATCGTGTTTGAAAACTACCCGATCGATGAGCGCCTGGGTGAGCAACAGGACACCGGCCTGAGCTTCGGCGAGTCGCGTAACCATGACGTGACCAACTTTGCGATGGACCTGGCGGTCAACCTCGGCGAACAGTTGTCGATCGAATATCTGTTCCTGCGCAATGCCTTCAGTGTCGAGGCGGTAGAGCAGATTCGCCGCTGCATGGAAGACACCCTTGAGGCCATGATCGTTGCGCCGACGGCGCGGCTGGGCAACCTTCAGCGCCTTGGGGCCGAGCAGTGGCGAGCCTTTGAGCAGTGGAGTGCGGCGCCGAATGCCAGCTATCACGCGCAGCTCTTGCCGGAACTGATCGCACGCCATGCCGATTCGCGTGGCGAGGCGACGGCACTGGTGTGTGGGGGCGATTCGCTGAGCTACGGTGAGCTGGAACGTCGAGCCAATGGCCTGGCCCATCGCTTGATCGAGCTGGGGGCTGGGCCGGAAGTGGTGGTCGGGGTGGCCCTGGAGCGCTCCGTCGAGATGATCGTGGCGTTACTGGCGGTGATGAAAAGCGGCGCGGCTTATGTGCCGTTGGACATCGACTATCCGCCCGAACGCCTGGCGTTCATGATGCAAGACTCGGCGATGGCGCTGTTGCTGACCCATAGCCAGGTGCAGGCGCGCCTTCCGGCGGTGGAAGGCCTGGCGCAGCTGGCCATCGACACGTTTGACCGCGCCGGCTACAGCGACACGCCGCCCGCCAGCAGTTTGCTGGGCGCCAATCTGGCCTACTTGATTTATACCTCGGGCTCCACCGGTCGGCCGAAAGGCGTGGCAGTGGCGCATGGGCCGATGAGCATGCATTGCCAGGCCATCGCCGGGCTGTATGACATGGATGAGCGCACCCGCGAGCTGCATTTCATGTCATTTGCCTTCGACGGCGCTCATGAGCGCTGGCTCAGTACGCTATTGAGCGGGGGCACGCTGGTGATCCGCGATGCCAGCCTGTGGACACCGGAGCAGACCTTCGACGCCTTGCATCAACACGGCATCACGATTGCCTGTTTCCCGCCGGCCTACCTCAAGCAGTTGGCCGAGTACGCGGCCCATAGCCAACAGGAACCACCCGCGGTACGGGTGTATTGCTTCGGTGGCGATGCGGTGCCGGACCAGACCTTCGAACAAGTGAAAGCGGCACTGCGTCCACAGTTCTTTACCAACGGCTATGGCCCCACCGAAACCGTGGTCACGCCGATGCTCTGGAAGGTCCCGGTCGACACCCGGTGCGAGGCTGCCTATGCGCCGATCGGGCGTGCTGTCGGCGAGCGCGCGCTGTACGTGCTGGACGAAGACCTCAACCCGCTGCCGCCGGGGATTGCCGGTGAGCTCTACATCGGTGGCCAGGGCATTGCCCGCGGCTATTACCGTCGTCCGGACCTGAGTGCCGAGCGCTTTGTGCCGGACCCGTTCGGGTCGCCGGGCGATCGCCTCTACCGCAGCGGCGACCTGGTACGCCAGCGTGTTGATGGTGTGCTTGATTACGTCGGGCGTATTGACCACCAGATCAAGGTCCGGGGCTTTCGCATTGAACTGGGGGAAATCGAGGCGAGCCTGCGGCAACTGGACGATGTCAGTGACGCGTTGGTGATCGCCCGTGACAGTGCGTCGGGCAAGCAACTGATCGGTTATGTGGTGACGCCCGATGGCATGGCCATCGGTGATCGCCTCAAGGCGGACTTGCGCGCGCAATTGCCGGATTACATGGTGCCCACTCAGGTCATCTGCATGGCGGCGCTGCCTGTCACGCCCAACGGCAAGCTGGATCGCCAGGCCTTGCCGGAGCCTGAATTCAAGGGCGGCGAGTATGTTCCCGGCCGTACTCGTGACGAGCAACTGCTGGCACAGGTCTGGGCTGATGTGTTGCAAGTGGAACGCGTGGGCATCACCGACAACTTCTTCGAGTTGGGCGGTGACTCGATCCTCAGCCTGCAAGTCGTCTCGCGGGTACGCAACCACCCTGAACTGAAGATGGACCTCAAGCTGCGGGACCTGATGCGCGGGCAGACCATCGAGGCGATTTTCGAGCAGCGTTCAAGCACCGTCGCCACGCTGATCGAGGATGTTTCGCAGGTGGCCGCCGAGGGCCAGTTCAACCTGATTCCGATCCAGCAGTGGCTGTTCGACCAGCGTATGAGCGAGCCGCACCATTACAACCAGGCATTGATGCTGCGTGCACGCCAGGCGCTGAATCTGCCGGCGCTGGAGCTGGCATTGCGCTGCATGTTGAAGCAGCACGACGCCCTGCGCCTGCGCTTTCGTGAGGTGGGCGCACGCTATTGCCAGCATTACCAGCCGCTGGAGGACATGCAGGCGCAATGGGCCACTGAGCCCTTGTTATGGCAACACACCGTGGCCGATGAAGCGGAGCTTGAGCTGTACGCCGAACAGGTACAGCGCAGCCTGGACCTGCAAGACGGGCCGGTGTGGCGTACCGCTCATGTGACGTTGGGCGATGGCCAGGTGCGGGTATTGATGGTGATCCATCATTTGGTGATCGACACCGTTTCCTGGCGTTTGCTGCTGCAGGATTTGCAGGTCGCTTATGAGGCTTACCGCAATGGCCAGGCGCCGGCCCTGCCGATTCGTACCAGCAGCTACCGGGCCTGGGCCGAGGGGCTGCAAGCGTACGCGGCGAATTATCCGGCGCAGGAGCAAGCCTGGTGGCTTGAGCAGATCGACCAGCCGGGCAGTGAGCTGCCGTGCGATAACCCGCGTGGCAAGAACCAGGTGCAGTACCAGTCGGTCGCGCTGATGGGCCTGTCGCAGGAGCATACCCAGCAGTTGCTCAAGCAAGTGCCTGCGGTCTACCAGACGCAGATCAACGATGTGTTGCTCGCCGCGCTGAGCCGGGTGTTGTGCCGCTGGAGCGGGCAGCCTTCGGTATTGATCCAGCTCGAAGGCCATGGCCGCGAAGACCTGGTCAAGGACATCGACCTGAGCCGCAGCCTGGGCTGGTTCACCAGCATGTTCCCGGTGCGCCTGGCACCCGGTGCCGGGGCTGACATCGGGAGCTCGGTGCGTGCGGTGCAGCGGCAATTGGCGGCCGTACCGAACAAGGGCCTGGGCTACGGCATCCTGCGTCACATGAGCGGTGTGTCGATGGCCGATACCTTGCGCCTGGCACCCCAGGCGCGTGTCACCTTCAACTACCTGGGGCAGTTCGACCAGAGCTTCGATGACAAGGCGATGCTGGTGCCGGCTCAGGAGAGCTATGGCAGTTGCTACAGCCCGCAGGCGGCCCTGGGCAATTGGCTGGAAGTGGTGGGGCAGGTGTATGACGGACGCCTGGCGATGCGCTGTATTTTCAGCACGCGCCGCTACCGTGCCGAAACCGTCGAACAGTTGATGCGAGAGTACCAGGCCGAACTGGAGGCGCTGATCGAGCATTGCGTGGCACAAGCGGCTTAAGGATTGAGGCCGATCCATCGTTATACAAAGAGGGGCCCTTGTGGCTCCTCTTTCGTCTGTGGCTTTTTCATAAGGAAACCTGCGATGTCCTTGCATCCGGAACTCAATGCCTTCCTCGACCTGGCGCAAGAAAGCCAGGCGGACGGTCCTGGGCCGTTTCACCTGTCAACGCCCGCCCAGGCTCGTGAGGCGTTCGAGCGCACCACCGCGCAACTGCGCTGGCAGGCGCCTGCGCAGGTGCGCTGCAGCCCCATCGAATTCACGGCACGCGATGGTGCGACGCTGGCGTTGCGTGTGTACCGTCCAGCTGACGTTTCGGCGCAGAGCCTGCCGGTGCTGGTGTACTTCCATGGCGGTGGCTACGTGGTCGGCAGCCTGGAATCCCATGACGGGGTGTGCCGCGAGTTCTGCGCCAGAACTCCGTGTGCGGTGGTTTCAGTGGGTTATCGACTGGCGCCGGAGCACAGGTTCCCGACGCCGCTGAACGATGGCGCCGATGCCATGGCCTGGCTGGCCGATAACGCTGCAGCCGAAGGCCTGGACCTCACCCGCGTGGCTTTCGGTGGCGACAGTGTGGGGGCCACGCTGGCGACGGTGCTGGCGTTGCAGTCGGTGCTCGAGCCCGCGACGCTGGCAATTAAACCCTGCTGGCAACTGCTGTGCTATCCGGTGACGGACGCTTCTACCAATAGCCCGTCGACCGAGCTGTTCGGCGAGGGCTATCTGCTGGAGACCGAGACACTGGAATGGTTCTACCGGCATTACGCCCGGGAGGCGGCGGATCGTCTTGACTGGCGCTTCTCGCCATTGCTGGCGCCGGGGTACCCGGGCATGCCACCGGCGCTGATTGCGTTGGCCGGTCATGACCCGCTGCTGGATGAAGGGCGTGCCTATGCCCGACGGTTGCAGGAACAGGGGGTGGCGGTGGAAGTGATCGAGTACGCCGGGTTGATTCACGATTTCCTGCGCCTGCAGAGCGTGGTGCCGGATATCGACGAGGTGTACGGTCAATTGACCCAGGCATTGCGAGCCGCGCTGGCAGCTTGAGAACAGGCACAAAAAAACCGGGCCAGGCCCGGTTTTTTTGTGGGTGTCGGCTAGAAGTTGTACGTCACGTCAACCGAGGCGACGCGTTCCTGGCCGTAGTAGCAGCCGAACGAGTAGTTGCAGTGGGACACGTACTCGCGGTTGAACACGTTCTGCACGTTCAGGCTGGTTTCCACGCCACGCAGGCTTGGCGATACCTTGCTCAGGTCGTAGCTGACGGTGGTGTCATAGACCACAAAGCCCGGGACCTCGAACGAGTTGGCAGCATCACCGGGTTTGGGGCCGGTGTAGCGGGCGCCGGCACCGAAGGTCAGGCCATTGAGCACCGCCTGGGTGAAGTGGTAGTCAACCCACAGCGATGCCGAAACCGGTGCCTGTTGCTCGGTGCGGTTACCGGTGTTGCCGTAGTTGTTCTTGATGTAGAACGCGTCGAGGTAGGACGCAGCAGCCAGTACGTCGACGTTGGCAATCGACGATTTGACTTCCAGCTCAACACCGCGGGAGCGAACCTGGCCTTGCTGGACCGAGTACTGGGTGTACTCGTTATCCTGGCTCAGCACGTTTTTCTGCTTGATCTGGTACACGGAAGCCGTGATCAGCGTCTTCTCGAACGGCTGGTACTTCACACCCACTTCGTACTGTTCGCCTTCGGTCGGCGCGAAGGCCTTGCCGCCACGTTCGGGCGCGGTAGTGCCAACGGTCGGCAGGAAGGATTCGGAGTAGCTGACGTACGGCGCCAGCCCGAAGTCGGTGACATAGGTCAGGCCGACACGGCCGGTGAACTTGTTGTCACGCTGTTCGGTGATGGAGTTTGCAATCAGGTCCTTGTTTTCAACTTCAGCCCAGTCCTGACGGCCACCAATGGTCAGGATCCACTTGTCCAGTTTGATCTGGTCCTGCAGGTAGACGCCGGTCTGGCGCACGGTGTTGTCCCACTTGGTGGTTTTTTCCGGGGTCACGCTGCTGGTGTCGTAGTTGTTGTTTTCGCCGTAGAGGTTGATCGGCAGTACGTTGTAGGCGTTGTAGCCGGTGTATTTGCGGTTGAAGTTGCGATAGTCCAGGCCGACCAGGGTGGTGTGCTCCAGCGCGCCGGTGTTGAATTTGTATTCCAGGTTGTTATCGATGGTGTAGGCGGTGTTGTGCTGGCGCCAGTCGAGTTTGACACGGTTGGCCCGGGTCTGGTCGACCGCACCGGTGACTGCATCGGTGACGAAGCTGCGCAGGTAGAAGCCTTTGTAGTCGTCGCGTACGTCGGTGTAGCGGGCGGTGGAGCGACCTTTCAGGTTTTCGCTGAAGCTGTGGGTCAAGTCGTAGCCCAGGATGAACTGGTCACGTTTGTAGTCGTTGTATTTCGAGTCGCCGGAGAAGAAGTTGCGGTCGATGCGTTTGCCGTTTGGGCCGCGCTCGAGAGAGCCGATCATTGGCAACGCCTGATAGTCTTCCAGGCCTCGGTCCCGCTGGATCTGCGCCAGTACGGTCAGGGATGTGTCATCGTTCGGGGCCCAGGTCAGGCTGGGTGCCAGCAGCATGCGTTCGCTGTGGGTATGATCGACCTGCTGGTTGCCTTTCTTCGCGACGCCGACGATGCGATAGCTGAACTCTTTCTGATCGTCGAGCGGGCCGCTGGTGTCGAATGCGCCGTTGACCCGGTTGTAGCTGCCGGCACCGATCTTAACCTCGCTGCGTTGTTCGGTGGTCGGTCGCTTGGAGACCATGTTGATCAGGCCGCCTGGCTGGTTCTGGCCAAAGAGCACCGACGATGGGCCCTTGAGCACTTCGATGCGCTCCAGGGTATACGGGTCGATTTGCGGGGCGCCGCCGAGGCTGCCGGCATAGGGCAAGTAAGCGCCGTCCAGGTACAGCTGGGTAGGGGCGAAGCCACGGCTGGTGATTTCGTCGGCGATCGCATTGCGGTCGGTGAAGCCGCCGGTGTTCAGGCCTGGCGTGTAGCGCAAGGCCTGGGTCAGGTTGAGTGCGCCCTGGGTTTCGATCTGTTTAGCGGTGACCACGTTGACGGTTTGCGGGATTTCCAGGAGGGGCGTATCGGTCTTGGTGCCGGTGGCGCTGCGGGTGGCAACGTAGCCGTCCACGGGGCCGTAGGCCGATTCAACAGCCTGGCCACTGATGGTGGTGGCACCCAGCTCCAGTGAATCACCCGTTGCCCGGGCACGTACGGTGACGGTGTTGGCTTGAACGGTGAACACAGCGCCGGTCCCCACCAGCATCTGCGACAACGCCTGTTCAGGCGACAACCGGCCGCTCACCGGCTGGCTGTGCTGGCCCTTTACATCATCGGCGCTGTACAGCACTTGCATGTTCGACTGGGTGCCCAGCGCCTGCAGGGCGCTTGCCAGTGATTGTGCCGGGATATTGAAGTTGATCTCCTGGGCCTGAACCTGCGCACTGAACGGCAACGCCAGCGCCATGCTGAACGCGGTGGCGCTGAAGCCCGGCTGCAGCATACGGCGCATGAACAAGGCTTTGGTAAAACGTGGAATCCCCGCAATTGCTGACATTGTGCTCACTCTTACTGGTTTTAATGGTTGCGTAGTTGTTAGCGATTCTTAATTAGACGCACGAGGCCGAAAAAACCAGAATGAGAATCTAACTTATTCATGCCGATTGCAGTTCGGTGGCTACTTTCCCGGCTTCCATGCGCACCAGTTGGTCGGCAATGTCGAAGTAACGATCGTCGTGGGAAATCACGATGATGGTTTTGCCCAGGCGCTTGAGATCCGGCAGCAACTCGGTGTAGAAAATCCGCCGGAACGTCGGGTCCTGGTCTGCGGCCCATTCGTCAAACACCAGCACCGGGCGTTCCTCCAGCCATGCATTGACCAGCGCCAGGCGCTTGCGCTGGCCGGTGGACAGGTCGGTGGTGGTGAACGAACCGTCACGCACGCTGACCTTGTGGCCGATTTCCAGGCGCTGCAGGTATTGGTTGGCATCTTCGGGAATATGGGTATCGCCCTGCACCACGTCGTCGAACAGGTAGTAGTCAGCGAAGATCGTGGTGAACAACTGGCGATAGTCGTCACGTGTCACTGCCGTCACGGGCTGCCCGTTGAGGCGGATTTCTCCCTGCTGCGGGGCGTACAGGCCTAGCAGCAGCTTGATCAGGGTGGTCTTGCCGCAACCGTTTTCGCCGACAATGAAGATGATGTCGCCTTGCTCGATCTTCAGGTTGACCGGGCCCAGGCGAAACGGTGCGCTCCCTTCGGTGGCGGGGAAACTGTAGGACACGTCCGTCAATTCCAGGCTCTGCACCGGCGTACTCTGGTTGCCTTGGTCGCTGAGCAGCAGGTGGGGTTCGGGCGAGGAAAACTGCTCCGACAGCGCGGCGATACGGCGGAATGCGATCTGCGCGCGGCTGACGATTGGCAGGGTGCCGATCAGATGCTCCAGCGGCCCTTTCATGTACAGCAGCACCAGCACAAAGCCGCTCATCACTGATTTGTCGGCACTCGGCCATAGTGATTGCAGGGCGAGTGCCAGCCCGATGACCACGAAAAACAGCATGGAGCCGAGGGTCTTGGCGACGACGAAAATATTCACCGAACGAATTTGTGTGTCGCAGATTTTGTCGGCGGTGCTTTCTATCCCCGACACAAACATGCGGTGCCTGCGCGGACGATGGATGCGCAACTCCTTGGCGCCCTCGGCGATGGAATTGTAGTGTTTCTGCAGTTCGTCTTCGGCGTCGCGGGCCTCCATGAAGCCTTTGATTCCCCGGCCCCGGGCGATGTACTGGACGACCGTGCCGATGATGATCGCGACCACCATGATCAAGAACATCGGCCATGACAGCATCGCCAGGTAACCCATGCAGCCAAGGGTGACGGTCAGCGAAATGGCCAGCGGGGCGAAGGCGAACGCGAAATCGCTGATGGTGTCGACGTCGTGGGTGAGCACCGGGATCAGGCGGTGGCTGCGGTAGCGCTCAATCTGTTCGATGGGCGCCGACAGGACTTTTTCCCCAAGCTCCTTGCGCAGCCGGGCGATGATCTTTTGCCCCACATAATTGGTGCCGATATCGGAAAAGATCGAACTGACCAGTGCCAGCAGGCAGAGGCCGGCAAAGGCGCCGACCACGGTGTTGGTCAGGCCGTTGTCGGCGTGCAGCACGGTATTGATGGTCGCCAGCAATACCGTGACGCTGAGGCCGCCGACCATGCCGAGCAGAATGGAGCCGACAACGATCAGCCGAAAGGGTTTGAGCAGGGTGAACAATTCATTGATCACCCCACGTGTTGGTTTGCTCATGGAGGTTCCCTGCTTGAAGATCGGCCGGGCCCGGCTTCGGTCGCGGGCTCGGCCTGGGTGGCATAGAGGGCGGTGGTGCGCCGCAATGCGTTGCATGACGGGTCACACACACCTGTAAAACGACTGGGGGGAGGGTTAATTTAGAGGGCTGGCTGCCTTACAGATCCCGCACGACGCGAAAGCCGATCCAGTCACCGCGGTTGTCCGGTACCAACGCATTGCGGTTGCCGGAGCGGGAGAACACGGGGGCTTCACCCCAGTCGTTGCCGCGGATGCGTCTGAACTGGCATTTACCGGTCAGCCAGGCGCTGCCGTCGCTTGGGGCGCCGACGTAATCGTCGTTGTAGCAATCGGCTGTCCACTCGTAGACGTTGCCGTGCATGTCGTACATGCCGAACGCGTTGGGCGGGTAGCTGCCCACCGGGGACGAGTAGCTGTAGCCATCCGCCGGGCCGTAGGTGTTGGCATGCTGGGCAATGCTGTAGCCCTTGCCCTCGTCGAACGGGAAGGGGAACGGGCCGGTGGAGCCGGCGCGGGCGGCGTATTCACGTTGGGCTTCACTGACCATCTGGTAGTGATGGCCGGTTTTCTTCGATAGCCAGGCGACGTAGTTCTGCACATCCTCGAAGTCCATGCACACGGCAGGTTGGCGCGGCCCCTGGGGGTAGCGTGGCTTGCTGGCGACGCACTCGCGGCCGGGTCGTTCATCGCCATTGGCAATCTTGACCCCGGACTGGCGTACATAGCTGTCCCACTCGCCGGCGGTGACCTGGAAGCGGCTCATGGCGAAGGGCTTGGCAAAGGTGACCGGGTGCATCGGGCCTTCATCAGGCTCGCGGCCCACTTCGTCTTCCGGGGTGCCCATGGTGAACGTGCCGGCGGGCAACACGACCATTTCCGGGCAGTCCTTGCAGTCCTTGAACACTTTACCGGGTGTCGGCGTGGCCGCCTGGGCCAGCCCCGGTAGCAGGGCACTGCACAGTGTTGTCAGAATCACTGCGGCCAGCGGTTTCAGGTGCGGGTGATGGTTCATGGGAGCATCTCGCTGAAATGGAAAAGAGGCGTCACAACCGTTGGCTCAGCAACGTCATGAAGCGCTGGATCTCGGCCGATGTGTTGAGCAGGCCCGGGGAAGTGCGAATCACCGGGCCGGCGTCCCGATATACCGAGTCGATCACTACCCGGTTTTTCATCATGTGGGCGGCCACGTCGCGGCTGTCCTGGCCGTTGACCCGGAAGAAGGTGAAGCCTGCCGACAACTCGCTGCTGCGGGGTGTCACCAGCTCAATCTTCGAGTGCGCCAGCAGTTGGGTCTTCAGTTCGTCGTTGAGCTGATGAATGCGTGCCTGTACCTGCGGCTTGCCCAACTGCAAGTGCAGCTTGAAGGCTTCATCCGCAGCCCAGCGATGTTCAAAGGCGTGGTAGCCGCCGGGTGTCATGGTGGTGGCGAAGTTGGTGTCTTCGGAGAAGGTCGGCACCATCGGTGTCACGTCGGTGTTCTGCTCCGAGCGGGCGCAAATGATCCCGGTGCCCCGCGGGCCGAACATCCACTTGTGGGTGCCGGCAATGAAAAAGTCGCAATGCATGTCCGGGAAGTCGAGGTTCTCGACGCCAAAGCCATGCACACCATCGACCACGTAGAGGATGCGGTCCTTGTCGTCACGGTTGCGGTTGTGTTCATCCACCAGCTTGCCGATCGCGCCGATCGGCAGCTTGACGCCGCTGCCGGATTGCACCCAGGTCATGCCGAGCACCCGGGTATTGGGGCGGATATTGCGCTCGATAGAACCGAGCACTTCATCGACGGACACCGAATGGGCGCTCTCGAACAATTTGATCTTGCGTACCTGGGTGCCTTCCTTGCGTACCCGGAAATCGAGGCTGTAGGCGGTGGCGTAATGTTCGTGAACAGTGGTGAGAATTTCCTGGTCGGGGCGTACCTGGATCCCGCCGTAAATCATCGCCAGGCCTTCGGAGGTGCTGCCGGTCAGGGCTATCTGGCCGGGCCTGGCATTCAGGTAGCGGCCGGCCCATTCGCGCACCTGGCCTTCACGCTTCCATGTCTCTTGCAGGTCCCAATCCATGGCCAGGCCGGGGTTGCGGTCGATCTGCGCGCGGTAGCGCTCGATGGCCTCACGCACCGGCTTGGGGTGCGAGGCCACCAGGAAATTCGAAAAGTGCAGGTAGTCCGGGTCCTGGGTAAACAGTTGGCGAAAGCCTGCCCAAGGGTCGCCAGGTGGTGCCGCATTGCCTGCCAGTGCCTGGGGGATGATGGCAGTGCCCAGCGGCAGGCTCGCGGCGAGAAGCCCGGCCTGCTTGAGAAACGTACGGCGGTCGGTCATGAATTCACTTCATTCATTGAGGGTGGTTCAGCGGTTGGCCAATGGCTTGGCAGCTTTTTGTACCTGGTCCCAGACCCGCAGGAAGTTGCCTCCCCAGAGCTTGGCGATATCGGCTTCGGAGTAGCCGCGCTGGATCAGTTCCGCAGTCACGTTGCGCACTTCGCCGACGTTCTCCCAGCCCTTGAGGCCGCCGCCGTCGTTGAAGTCCGAGGCGATGCCGACGTGGTCGATGCCAACCTTGCGCACGGTGTAATCGATGGCATCGCCCAAGTCCTTGAGGGTGGCCTTGGGTTCTTCTTCGAGGATGGCGTACAGCGCACTGGCGTATTGGCCAAACTTTTGTTCTGGCCAGGCCGAGATGATCGGGTCGCCGGGCATCAGGGCTACGGCCAGGTTGGGCAGTGGCGGCAGGTCGAAGCGCGCGCGCAACGCGTTGAGTTTGTCCTGGGTGGGCTGGCTGAGGGGGCGCAGGTAAGCTGGGAAGCCCACCACCTGAACGACACCGCCGCTGTTCTTGATCAGTTGCAGTTCCTTGTCGCTGAGGTTGCGCGGTATGTCCACCGACGCCCGTGGCGCCGAGTGGGAGGCCACCATCGGTGTGCGGCTCAGTTGCGCAACTTGCTCCAGGGCCTTGGTGGACATCTGCGAGACATCAATGATTACCCCCAGGTCATTGAGGCGATGCACGGCTTGCTTGCCGATATCCGAGAGGCCGTCGAGGGCATCGGGTGAGTCATTGAAAAACGGCAGTGGGCGTGACGAGTCCGACCAGGCGTTGTTGCCGATGTAGCTGAAGCCGAACATGCGCATGCCGCGCGCGGTCCACAGGTTCAACTGATTAAGGTCATCACCCAGCGGGTAGGCGTTGAGCATGCTGATAAAGATCGCAAACTTGCCTTCGCCATGCAGACGCCGGAAATCATCCGGGGTGTAGGCAATGCCCACTTGGTTGGGGAAGTCGCGAACCATGCCGGAGATGATTTTGTAGCGAGTCTCCTGCTGGTGGCGGGCTTCTTCGACAAAACCCGCGGTGGGCTTGTGGGGCGCATTGGGGCCGTTCCACATTTCCGGCCAGCCGAAAATCGTCAGGGCTGCACCCGACAGGCGCCCCCGGCTGGCCTTGGCCAGGTCGAACTGGCCGCTGCCGTCCTTGTCGGCTTCGTTGCCGGCGGTACCAAAGTTGAGCGGCACGGTGATGTGACTGTCGAACGACAGCAGGCGGTCCTGCATCTCATTGGCCTGCTTGATTACCGCCAACGGGTACCCGGCATTGCCCCTGAACCAATGGTCCCAAGCCAGGAACCCGGCCCCGGCGCCAATGGCCAGGACCAGCGGCAGGCCGAAGTACAACGCCTTTTTCGAACGTGGTTTTGTCATTGCCATCTCAGTCAGTTGAGGCCTTTGCTATCTGGGATGAACGAGCGATGGGCGGGAAAATTTAAGCCTGGGGGCGCGGTGCTAAATTTCCCCTGTCAGCGAACGTTCTAGCTTGGATAAAGCCTGCTTGATGGCTGACACAGGTAAAGCAATGACGATTTCTCGACGAGGGTTCATCGCCGGCCTGGCGCTGACTGGCGCTGCAGTGCCTGCGGCCTTTTATGCCCATCGCGAGCTGACGCGTGAAGAGTTTCCGATTACCCCGGGCGAAGCCACGGTGGATCTGGCAGACACTGCCGGCCAGCATTTGGCGGACAGCCTGCGTGGCGTTTGGCATGTGCAGTTGGCAGGCCGCGATGCCGGCCTGAAAGGCCTGCCCCTGGAGGGCCTGGAATTGCTCCTCGACGTTGCCCCACGTGGGCGTGGCCTGCGGGGCTACCTCGACACTGGCGAACAACTGCGTGCCGACGGCGAGCCGCGCTATCGTGTGTTGGGTGACCTGACTCCCGGAGACGGGGCGCATCTGTACTGGCGCCTGATCGACCGCGATGCCGTGGACGGGGCTCCAGCCTACGAGTTCAAAATGACCCTTGATGAAGTCTGGGCCGAATTCGGTAACGCCGGCAGCGGCACCCTGAGTGGGCAGATCCTCAGCCTGGACCGCCCATTGGCCCTGCTCGAACGGGACAATCATTTTGTCGCCACCAAGCGGCTGTTTCCCGAGGCGCGTGAGCGCATCGGTCTCAACCCGGTTCTATTGGCCTGGTTGATTGCTCCCGAACATCGCCTGTTTCACCAGCTCTGGCACGCTTCCCGTGACCAGTGGCACAAACTCTCCGAAGACAAGCGTAATGCCTTGCGGGGGATCGGCTGGCAGCCTGGTCCACGTGACCGGGAGCGCGATGCACGGGGGCCGCGCAAGGATCGCAACGGTTCGGGCATCGACTTCTTTTTCATGCATCGGCACATGCTGGGCGCCGCACGTTCGATGCAGGACTTGCCATCGTGGACGTACTTCCCTCAGCCACAGCCGGGGCTGGAGCGTGATCGCCAGGGGTTTGTGCGTTATTTCGACAATCATGACGGTTTCGCGTTGCCGCCTGCCTGGATGGCGGCGAATGACAGTGCGTATACCCAGTGGGTCAGCGATATCAAGGCGGCCGAGACTTACCACAGTAACTTTGAGGTCTGGGAGTCGCAGTACCGCGACCCGCGCTACCTGGCGAAACTCACCTTGGGGCAGTTCGGCTCGGAGGTGGAGCTGGGCCTGCACGACTGGCTGCATATGCGCTGGGCCTCGGTGCCGCGGGACCCGTCCAACGGCGCGCCGGTGCCTTTTGCACGGGACCCGGCTGACTTTGCCGCGCGTTGGTACGTGGCAGAGAATGACTTCCTTGGAGATCCGTTTTCTTCTCACGTGAATCCGGTGTTCTGGCGTTTTCATGGTTGGATCGATGACCGCATCGAGGATTGGTTTCGTGCCCACGAGCGTTTTCATCCGGGTGAAGTGAGCCGGCTGGAGGTCAACGGCGTGCCCTGGTTTGCGCCGGGGCGCTGGGTGGAGGTGGATGACCCGTGGCTGGGGCCGGACACCCATGGTTGCAGCACCACGCCGGGGTTGCAGATGGGCAAGTCGATGGAGATGGACCCAGAGACCATGAAGCTGGCGCTGCGGATTACCTTCGGGGCGGATGAGGACAGGCTGGCCGGGCTGTTTCGCAAGGTGCCGAAGCGTCCCTGGTACGCGCGCCATTTGAAGGTCAAGGAGCGGGTGCTCTAAAGCGCGCCGCTCAACGGTGGGGGCCGGGCAAGCCCGGCTTTCATTCAGTTGATTGTGCTTGCTGGCACCTGCCAGCCGCCCCCCAGTGCCTTATACAAGGCAATGCTTGCGTTCAGCCGCGATCGGCGTAATTGCACATTCATGTCCTGCGCCGCATATAACGTGCGCTGCGTCTCCAGCACCGTCAGCAAGTCCTCCGCACCGGCTTCATAGCGACTCTGGGCAATCTCGAAGGCAGTCTGCGCCTCCCTCAGTTCCTCGCTCTGCCACTGACGCTGCGCATCCAGCCCGCGAATGCTGCTCAGGGCTTTTTCCACATCGGCAAAGCCATTGATGATCGCTCCCCGGTAAGTCTGCAGCAGCTCATCCTGGCGCGCCCGGGCCTTGTCCCGCTCGGCGCTCAGGCGGCCATTGTTGAAGATCGGTGCGACCAGGCCGGAAGTGAGGTTGTAGAACGGGCTGCGCACTACGTCGGCGAGCTTGTTGGCACCCGAGCCAAGGTCGGCACTGAGGGTGAGGGTGGGCAACATGGCTGCCCGGGCGACGGTGACGTCTGCCTGGGCTGCTGCCAGCCGGGCCTCGGCACTGGCGATGTCGGGACGGCGGCTGAGCAGTTGGCTGGGAACACCGGCGGCGATGCCCGGCCAGTTCAATTGGGCGAAGGGTTGCGGGGCCAGGTGCAGGTCCTGCACCGGTGTGCCCAGCAGTGCCGCGAGGCTGATCAAGGCCTCGTCGGCCTGTTGCTGTGCCAGCGGCAGTTGGCGTTGTTGTGCGGCCACGAGGCTTTTTTGCTGGGCCAGTTCCAGGGCGGTGGCGGAGCCTGCATCGTGGCGAGTCTGCACCAGCTTCAACACGTTTTGGGCGTTGTCCAGGTTGAGTTGGGCGATGCGCAGTTGCTCACGCAATGACAGCCACTGGGTATAGGTGGTCGCAACACCGCTCAGCAGGGTCAGTTCCACGGTGGCCTGGTCGAACTCGCTGGCGCGCACCTCTTCCACGGCGCTGTCCCGGGCGGCGCGCTTGCCACCCCAGAAATCAATTTCGTAAGTGGCGCTCAGGCGCGCATCGAAGTAATCCACGGCCTTGTTGCTGCTGGTAGCGTCCAGCTGGCTGTAGCCCTTGCCCCGCAGCAGCTTCTGGCGGTTTGCATTGAACGCGCCGGTCAGTTCAGGCAGCAACGGTGCGCCGGCTATCACTGCGCTGGCCTGGGCCTGGCGCACCCGGGCCATGGCGCTGGCCAGGTCGTAACTGCCGCTGCGGGCCTGTTCGATCAGTTGGTTGAGCTGGGGGCTGTCGAAACTTGTCCACCATTGTTGGTTGGCCCGCAGCGCCGTTGCGTCGCTTGCGCTGTGCCAGGCGGGCGGTGGTTGCATGCCTGCGCCCGGACGCGGTGCGGGGCTGCTGCAGGCGGCCAGCAGCAGGCTGGCGGCGAGGAGGGTCAGGGACACTTTCATAGGGCGATCATTCACTGGTAAGGGCCTTGACCGGGTCAAGTCGAGCGGCTTTGCGGGCCGGCATGAAACCGAAGATAACGCCGGTGACCAGGGCGCAGAAGAAGGCCCCCACGGCGGCCGGAATCGAGAACGCGACGGCCACGTTGCTGAGGATCAGCACGCCGCCCACCAGCAGGGCCAGGCCGATGCCGGTGACGCCGCCGACCACAGAGAGCATCACCGCTTCAGTGAGGAACTGGCGCAGGATGTCCCGCTGCCGCGCCCCGGTGGCCATGCGAATACCGATTTCCCGGGTGCGTTCACGTACGGTCATCAGCATGATATTCATCACCCCGATACCTCCCACCAGCAGCGAAATCGCGGCAATCGAGCCGAGCATCAGCGACAAGGTATTCTGGGTGCGTGCCTCGGCCTGGATCATCGCGGCATTGTTGGTCAGTTCAAAGTCGTGCTTGCCGTTGTGCAGGCGCAGCAACAACTGATTGATAGCCTGTTCGGCGTCGTGCACGTTGCGCGCGTCGGCGGCGGCAATCACTACGTATTCGGGGTTATAGCTGCCGAACAAGCGCACGCTGGCGGCAGAGTAGGGGATGGCGATACGGTCGTCGCTGTCTTTGTCGCCGGAGCTGGCGCCTTTTTCGGCGAGCACACCGACCACCTGGAATGGAACGTTTTCGATCAGGATGTATTGCCCGATCGGGTCGGTCACATCCTTGAACAGCTTGTCGCGTACCCGTTTGCCGATCACTGCCACCGTGGCTCCGGCGCGCTCGTCGGCCTCGGTGAAGTAACTGCCCTCGACCACTGGCCAGTTGAAAATGGCCGGGAAATTGGTGTCATTGCCACCGACATACGCCATATGGTCGACGTTGCCAAAGCGCACCCCGGCCTCTGCGCCGTTCACCGGCATGATGCGCTTGACCTGAGGCAGGGCCGCCAGGGCGGCCACGTCGTTGAGGGTGATCACGCCGGGTGGTGTGCGCGGGTTGGGCGCCGACCCGCTGACGTAGAGGATATTGGAGCCGAAAGCGCCCATCTGCGCCATCACCTGGCGCTTGCTGCCTTCGCCCACCGCCAGCATCACCACCACCGACGCCACGCCGATGATGATCCCCAGCAGCGTCAGCGCCGTGCGAAAACGGTTGATCCACATCACCCGCCACGCGGCTTGCACGGCATCCAGCAGCTCGGCTTTCCAGGCGCCGTTGTGCTCGGCGCCATCGGCCAGGCGCTGGCGCAGGTCCACGGCTTGCAACGCGCCGGAGATGGCCACGGGGGGCGTCTCGCTGGTCTCGGCAGAGTCGCTGATGATCAGCCCGTCGCGGATCTCGATGATGCGATTGGCCCGCGCCGCGACTTCGCGGTCGTGGGTGATCAGGATGACCACGTGGCCCTGGCTGGCCAGTTCGTCCAGCAGGGTCATGACCTCGGCGCCGCTGTGGCTGTCGAGGGCGCCGGTGGGTTCGTCGGCGAGGATGATATGCCCGCCGTTCATCAACGCCCGGGCAATCGACACCCGCTGTTGCTGGCCGCCGGAAAGCTGGTGCGGGCGATTGCCGGTGCGCTCGGCCAGGCCCAGGCGCGTGAGCAGGGCCTTGGCGCGGGCATGGCGTTCGGCGGCGCTGATGCCGGCATAGATCGCCGGCATCTCGACGTTTTCCTGGGCCGAGCCGGATGGGATCAGGTGATAGCCCTGGAACACGAAACCGAAGGCCTCGCGGCGCAGCCAGGCGAGTTCGTCGCTGTCGAGCCGGGCGACGTTTTCCCCGGCGAACAGGTAGTCGCCCTCGGTGGGGCGGTCGAGGCAGCCGAGGATATTCATCAGCGTGGATTTGCCGGAGCCGGAGGCGCCGACAATCGCCACGAATTCCCCGGCATGGATCGCCAGGTCGATGCCGCGCAGCACATCAACCTGCGGCGTGTCGCCGCCGCCGTAGGATTTGCGGATGCCCTTGAGTTCGATCAGTGGGGTCGACATTCAACCTCCGCTGCCATCGGCCGGGCCGATCAGCAGGTGATCGCCTTCGTTCAGGCCTTCCAGCACCTGGACTCGCAGGCGGTCGCTGAGGCCCAGGCGGATTTCGCGTTGCTCGATGCTGCCGTTTTTCGCCACCACGCGGGCGATCTGTTTGTCGCCGCCGAGGCTGCCTTGCAGGGCGGCGACCGGCGCGGTCAGGGTGTCCCTGGCCTGGCCGGCGACGAAGAATACCTGGGCGGTCATTTCCGCCATCAAGGCGTTATCGGTGTTGTCGACGTCCAGCAGCACCGTGTAAAGCACCACTCGCCCGGTGCCGCTTTTGCTGGCGCTGCTCGGGCTGCCACCGCCCTGGCTGGTTTCGTTGAGCGGCTTGGGCGGGATCGGCAAAATCTGCCGTACGGTGCTGGTCCAGCGCCGGCCACCGCCGCTCAAGGTGGTGAAGTAGGCGGTCATGCCGGGTTTGACATGGCCGATGTCGGCTTCCGAGACTTCGGCCCATACAGTCATCGGCGAAAGCTTGGCGATCCGCAGGATCAGCGGGGTTTGCTGCTGGGCGTTGAGTGTCTGGCCTTCCCGGGCGTCCACCGCGACCACGGTGCCGCTCATTGGCGCATAAATGCGCGTGTAGCCCAACTCTGCCTCGTCACTGCGCAGGCTGGCCCTGGCCTGGCGAATCTGCGCCAGGAACATGTCGACCCGCGCCTGGGTGGCGCTCAGTTCGGCCCTGGCAGTTTGCACGTCTTCTTCCCGGGTGGCGTTACCGGCTTCCAGGCGTTGCTGGCGCTGGTACTTCTGGCGGGCCAGTTCGTGCTGGGCCCGTTGCTCCTGCAACTGGGCCTGCAGGTTCTCGATGGCATAGCGGCTGGCGTCGAGCTTGGCTTTTTGCGTGGAGGGGTCGATCTCTACCAGCAATTGGCCTTCCTTGACCTGGGCACCGGCCTCGACATGAATCTTCTGGATCTGTCCGGACGCCTGGGCGCCCACGTCGACGTAGCGCCGGGGTTGCAGGGTGCCCAGGGCGGTGACGCTGCTTTCGATATCGCCCCGGGTCACGGTGACGGTCGCCAGCTTGTCCCGGCCCGGCGGCAGGACCTGCCAGGCAGCTAAAGCGATGACGGGGATCAGGCACGCGACCACAAGCAGGGCGCGTCGGGCAGGTCGAGGACGTTTCATGCAGAGTTCCAGCCAGGAAAGATCGGCCCGCAGGAGCGGGAAGCTGACAGGTAGACGAGGAAATTGTCCGGGGATTTAGGCCGTTACATATGCCGTTACAGGTGTGTCAGGCAAAATAATTGGCCGGCGTTGCAAGTCTTGTTTAAAACTAGATGAGAATTACTATAAATTACACGCACCTCAAACTGCCATCATCGAATCGGCCGTTATCTTCGTACTCAAAGGACCTAATGCCGCCTACAGGCGGTCGGGAGTCATGTTGGAAAACTACTATCGCGAGCTGGTGTGTTTCCTCAACGCCAAGCTGGGCAACCGTCAGGTGGCCGAAGATGTGGTGCATGACGCTTATGTGCGGGTGCTGGGGCGTGCCAGCGAGGTCCCGATCGAGCAGCCCCGGGCGTTTCTCTATCGCACGGCGCTGAACCTGGTGATCGACGGTCATCGGCGCAACGCCCTGCGCCAGGATGAACCCCTGGAAGTACTCGACAGCGAGGAGCGTTTTTCGCTGTCTTCGCCCCATCACTGCCTGGACCACGGCCAGCGCCTGGAAATGCTTGAGCGCGCGCTGGCCGAGCTGCCGGCGCTCTGCCGTGACAGTTTCCTGTTGCGCAAGCTCGACGGCCTGTCCCACCTGCAAATCGCCGAGCGCCTGGGTATTTCCCGCGCGCTGGTGGAAAAACACATCGTCAATGCCATGAAGCATTGCCGGGCGCGCATGCGTGAGTGGGATGCGCACTGATTCCAGCGTTAGCTAAATTTTATTTCATTGTCCTCGTCTCCTATCAACACACGACCTGTTGCTGTGCCTTCAGGTCTCTGAGGCTTTCCCGCCCCACTGCCACGGGGCTTATCCAGAGGACACTGGAATGACACAGGCAATTGCATCGCCCGCCGTTCACGACCTGATCGGTATCGGGTTCGGCCCTTCGAACCTGGCGCTGGCCATCGCCCTGCAGGAACGCGAGAAAGCCCAGGGCAAACTGGACGTGCTGTTCCTCGACAAACAGGCCGACTACCGCTGGCACGGCAACACCCTGGTCACCCAGAGTGAATTGCAGATTTCCTTCCTCAAGGACCTGGTGACCCTGCGCAATCCCACCAGCCCTTATTCCTTCGTCAATTACCTGAAGGCCCACGGGCGCCTGGTGGATTTCATCAACCTGGGTACCTTCTATCCGTGCCGCATGGAGTACAACGACTACCTGCGCTGGGTCTCCGGGCAGTTCCAGGCGCAAAGCCGCTACGGCGAGGAAGTGCTGGCCATCGAGCCGATCCTGCATCAGCAGCAGGTAGAGGCGCTGCGGGTGATTTCCCGGGACGCCCAGGGTGAACAGCACGTGCGCACCACCCGCTCGGTGGTGGTCAGCGCCGGTGGTACGCCGCGTATTCCGGCGTCGTTCAAGGCGCTCAAGGATGACGGTCGGGTGTTCCATCACTCCCAGTACCTGGAACGCATGGCTCAGCAACCGTGTGTCGACGGCAAGCCGATGCGCATCGCGATCATCGGTGGTGGCCAGAGCGCAGCCGAGGCGTTTATCGACCTCAACGACAGCTTCCCGTCGGTGCAGGTCGACATGATCCTGCGCGGCTCGGCCCTCAAGCCTGCGGATGACAGCCCGTTCGTCAACGAAGTGTTCTCGCCGGAGTTCACCGACCTGGTGTTCCAGCAGAACGGCAGCGAACGCGAGCGCCTGGTCAACGAGTACCACAACACCAACTATTCGGTGGTGGACCTGGACCTGATCGAGCGCATCTACGGGATCTTCTACCGCCAGAAAGTCTCCGGCATTGCCCGTCACGCGTTCCGTACCCTGACCACCGTGGAAAAAGCCACGGCCGGGCCGCTGGGTGTGGAGTTGGCGCTGCGCAACAACGCCACCGGCGAAACCAGCCTCAACCATTACGATGCCGTCGTACTGGCCACCGGTTACGAGCGTCAGATGCATCGTCAGTTGCTCGCACCGTTGGCCGACTATATGGGCGACTTTGAAGTCAGCCGCGACTACCGCATCGTCACCGACGAGCGCTGCAAGGCCGGCATCTACATGCAGGGCTTCAGCCAGGCCAGCCATGGCCTGAGCGATACCTTGCTGTCGATCCTGCCGATCCGTGCCGACGAGATTGCCGCGTCGCTGTACGAACACGACCGCAGCCGCGGCAAGAGCCGTTCGGTGCAGGACGTGTTGCTGGCCACCGCCAGCTGACAGGCTGCACTTGAACCGCGGGGGCGGCTGCTGATACTGTACAAAAAACCAGTATTGGTAGAAGCCCATGCAGTTGATCGAAAAACTCAGCATCCTCGCCGACGCCGCCAAGTACGACGCGTCCTGCGCCAGCAGCGGTGCGCCCAAGCGCAGCTCGGAAGGCAAGGCGGGGCTGGGTTCCACCGATGGCATGGGCATCTGCCACAGCTACACGCCCGACGGTCGCTGCGTGTCGTTGCTCAAGGTGCTGCTGACCAACTTCTGCCTCTACGATTGCCAATACTGCGTCAACCGCCGCTCCAGCGACGTGCCCCGTGCACGCTTCAGCCCGGAGGAGGTGGTGACCCTGACCCTCGACTTTTACCGGCGCAACTGCGTCAGCGGGCTGTTTCTCAGCTCCGGCATCATCCGTTCGGCCGACTACACCATGGAGCAGCTGGTGCGGGTGGCCAAACTGCTGCGCGAAGAGCATGACTTTCGCGGCTATATCCACCTCAAGACCATTCCCGAAGCCGACCCGGCACTGATTGCCGAGGCGGGGCGGTATGCCGATCGCCTCAGCGTGAATATCGAGTTGCCAACGGACAAGAGCCTGCAAACCCTGGCGCCCGAGAAGCAGATCGTCTCGATCAAGCAGGCCATGCAAACCATCTATACCGGTGAGCAGACCGTGCTCAACGAACCCCGCGCGCCGCGTTTCGCGCCGGCCGGGCAGAGCACGCAGATGATCGTCGGCGCCGATGACACCGACGACAGCACCATCCTCCACAGCGCCGAGGCGTTGTACGGCAATTTCAAACTGCGCCGGGTGTATTACTCGGCGTTCAGCCCGATCCCCAACAGCCCGAAAAGCGTGCCCCTGGCCGCGCCGCCGCTGATGCGCGAGCACCGCTTGTACCAGGCGGATTTCCTGTTGCGCAGCTATGGGTTCAGCGCCAATGAACTGTTTGAAGGGCCGGGCGACCTGGCCCTGGATATCGACCCCAAGCTGGCCTGGGCGCTGGAGCACCGCGAGGTGTTCCCGCTGGACTTGAACCGGGCCGAGCCGACGCTTATTGCGCGCATTCCCGGAATTGGCCTGCGCACCACCCAACGGCTGGTGGACCTGCGTCGCCAGCGCAAGATCCGCTTCGAAGACCTGGCGCGCATGCGGTGTGTGCTGACCAAGGCCAAGCCGTTTTTCATCACCAGCGACTACCACCCGCAGCAAGCGGAAAGCACCAGCGTGCTGCTGCGCGAACAACTGCGCGACCGCCCGCAGCCGCAGCAAATGGGGCTGTGGGGATGATCAGCCTGGAATGCGACAACCTGTTCAGCACATGGCGCGAGCAGGCGCGCTGGTTGCTCAGCCATCAGATCGACCCCAGCCACGTGAGTTGGGGCGTGGCCGAGGTGGCGGACCTGTTTGCCACCGACGAGCAGTACCCGGCCGAGTGCGGGCCGTTCCAGGCGCGGATTCCCAAGGCGCTGCTGGAGCTGCTGGAGTCTGCCGCGTGTTATCACGGTGAACAGCGCTGGAGCCTGTTGTATGAGGTGCTGTGGCGCGTCAGCCATGGGGACCGCACGGCGATGATGTCGGGGGACAAGCTGGGCAGCGAATTGCAGCGGCGGATCAAGCAGGTGCAGCGCGAGGCCCATCACCTGCATGCGTTTGTGCGGTTTATCGCATTGCCGGCAGAGGCGGGGCCGCAGTTGCCGGAGTACGTGGCGTGGCATGAGCCGGCCCACGATATCTTGAAGGTGGCCAGCCAGCATTTTGTCGGGCGCATGGGGCGTCATCGCTGGATGATCGCCACGCCCCTGGATGGGGTTTATTACGACGGGGAGCAGTTGATTCACCAGCGGCAATGCCCAGTGGAATGGCAGGCGTTGGCGCAGAATGTCGAGGATCCCCACAGTGCGATGTGGTTGACGTACTACAGCCATATCTTTAACCCGGCGCGGTTGAATCCGAAGGTGATGGAAGGGCATTTGCCGAGCCGGTTCTGGAAGAATCTGCCGGAGGGCAAGTTGATTCCGGGGTTGATCAGCGAGGCGCGTACGGGCAAGCAGCGGGATGGGCAGGCGAAGCTGATTGGGGCGCGTCCAGGCAAGCGAATTTCAAGCGGGCACGGTTAAATGTGGGAGCGGGCTTGCTCGCGAATGCGGTGTGTCAGCAGCACATCCAGCGACTGATACACCACATTCGCGAGCAAGCCCGCTCCCACATTTGATCTCTATTGCCTGTAGGGGCGGATTCAGGCCAGTTCGGTGGCGGTGTTTTTTACGACCGCCAGCTCGGGATGCGCCACCAACTTATCGATGTGCAATTCATCGTTGTTGAGCCAGGTTTCCGTCAGCACGCGGTAGTGCTCCATGTCCCGGCAGCGCATGCGCAGGCTGTAGTCGAACGGCCCGCTGATCAACTGGCACTCGAACACTTGCGGGCAGGCTTTGACACATGCCTCGAACGCCTTCTGCGCCGAGCGCCCGCTCTGGTTGGAGAGGGCCACCAGCACCAGCAGTGACAGCCCCGGCGAGACCATCTGCACGTCGATGATCGCCCCATAACCCCGGATGACCCCGCGTCGTTCCAGCTTGCGTACCCGTTCCAGGCACGGCCTGGGCGTCAGGTGCACCAGCGACGAGAGTTTTTCGTAGGTGATGCGTCCCTGGTGCCGTAACACGTCGATGATGGCTTCATCGATGCGGTCCAGCACAGGTGAGGCGTTCGGTCCGGTGGCCTTGGTATCCATGGTGTGTGGTGTTCACTTCAATCGGTTGGAAAGAAATTGCTGCAAGCGTTCGCTGTTCGGCTGGTCGAGGATATCCGCTGCGCCTTGTTCCTCGACGCGGCCCTGATGCAGGAACAGCACTTGGCTGGACACCTGGCGGGCAAAGCCCATTTCGTGGGTGACCATGAGCATGGTACGACCTTCCTCCGCCAACGTCTGTATGACTTTGAGCACTTCTCCTACAAGTTCAGGGTCGAGGGCCGAAGTGGGTTCGTCGAACAGAATGATCTCCGGTTCCATCGCCAGGGCCCGGGCGATGGCCACGCGCTGTTGCTGGCCGCCGGAGAGGAATGCCGGGTATTGGTCCGCCACCCGGCCCGGCAGGCCGACCTTGTCGAGGTACAGGCGTGCGCGTTTTTCCGCCTCGGCGGCGCTCACCCCCAGCACCCGGCGCGGCGCCATGGTGATGTTTTCCAGCACGGTCATGTGGCTCCACAGGTTGAAGTGCTGGAACACCATGGCCAGGCGGGTGCGCAGGTTCTGCAATTGCGCCTGGTGCGGCGCGCGCGTGCCGGCGCGGCCTTGCTGCATTTCGATGCTGATGCCATCGAGGGTGATAACCCCGGCGTCCGGCTGTTCGAGGAAGTTGATGCAGCGCAGCATCGTGCTCTTGCCGGAGCCGCTGGCGCCGATCAGGCTGATCACGTCGCCGTTGCGCGCGTTCAGTGAAACGCCCTTGAGCACCTCATGCTCGCCATAGCGTTTGTGCAGGCCTTCGACCTGGAGTTTGACGTTGGCGTTTTCGGCCACGGCGACCGGCTGGGTAGCGGGGCGTACATCGGTGGGATAAGCGGCCAGGGCCTGCGCGGACTGATTCATGGGTTAGCCTCGGGTAGGAACAAGAAAACGCATCCAGCGACGTTCGGCCAGTCGAAACAGGCCCACCAGTGCAAAGGACAGCAGCATGTACAACAGGGCAGCGATGCCGAAGGCCTGGAACGTCAGGAACGTCTCGGCGTTGGCGTCGCGGGCCACCTTGAGGATGTCGGCAATGGTGGCGGTGAACGCCAGGGACGTGGCGTGCAGCATCAGGATCATTTCATTGCTGTAGGCCGGCAGTGCGCGACGCAGTGCGGCGGGCACTACCACAAACAGGTTCAGGCGCCAGCCATGCAGGCCGTAGGCCTTGGCGGCTTCGATCTCGCCGTGGGGGATGTTGCGAATCGCCCCGGCAAAGATTTCCACGGTGTAGGCGCACGTGTTCAGTACAAACGCCAGCAGCGTGCAGTTCAGTGCATTGCGAAAAAACTGGTTGAGCAGGGCGTTGTCCTGCACCACGTCCAGGCCGTAGAGGCCGGTGTAGCAAATCAGCAACTGGATATACAGCGGCGTGCCGCGAAACAGGTAGGTGTAGACCTCCACTGGCCAGCGAATCCAGAAGTGTTCCGAGACCCGCGCGATCGCCAGCGGGATCGACAGAAAGAAGCCCAGCACCACCGAGATAATGAAGAGCCACAGGGTCATCGCCACCCCGGAAAAGCCGTTACCGTCGGTGAACAGGTAGGCCAGGCCGTATTGCTGGATCAGTTCGATCATCGCACCATCCCCTTGATGCCCACGTTGTAGCGCCGTTCCAGGCGTTTGAAGATGCGGTTGGAGAGGGTGGTGATCACCAGGTACACCAGGCCCGCGAGGATCAGGAAATACAGCGGGTCATTGGTGGTCTTGCCGGCGTTTTGTGCGGCCTTGACCAGGTCTGACAGGCCGATGATCGACACCAGCGCGGTGGACTTGAGCAGCACCAGCCAGTTGTTGCCCAGGCCCGGCAGGGCAAAGCGCATCAGTTGCGGGAACAGCACCAGGCGAAAGCGCTGCCAGCGGCTCAGGCCGTAGGCGGTGGCGGCTTCGAGTTGGCCGGCGGGCACGCTGAGAATCGCCCCGCGAAAGTTTTCGGTGAAATACGCACCGTAGATAAAACCGAGGGTGATGACACCGGCGGTGAACGGGTCGATTTCGAAGTAGGCCCAGCCGAGCATTTCACTCAGGTCGTTCAGCCACAGTTGCAGGCTGTAGAAAATCAGCAGGATCAGCACCAGGTCCGGCACGCTGCGAATCAGCGTGGTGTAGAGCGTGGCCGGAACCCGCAGCAGCTTGACGCTGGAGAGCTTGGCGGCGGCGGCGAGCAGTCCCAGGGACAGGCTCAGCAGCAGCGCCAGGAACGCCAGCTTGACCGTCATCCAGGCACCCTGGGCCAGCAGCGGGCCGAAGCCTTGCAAGTTGAGGAGTTCATTCATGGGAAGTATCTCGATGGGGCGCAGAGTTTTACTGTGGGAGCGAGCTTGTGTGGGAGCGGGCTTGCTCGCGAAGACAGCGTTTCAGTCAATACATGTGTGACTGACCCACCGCTTTCGCGAGCAAGCCCGCTCCCACACAAGCTCGCTCCCACAGGAGGCGTCACTCGTTGTAGATATCCTGATCGCCGAAGTATTTCTTCTGGATCTGTGTGTAGGTGCCATCGGCCTGGACGGCGGCGATGCCTTTGTTGATCAGCTCCACCAGGTCCTTGTCGTTCTTGCGCAGGCCCATGGCGATGTCGAGCGGCAGGGTCGGGTCCTTGAAGGCCGGGCCGGTCTTGAAGTCGGCGCCTTCAGGTTTGGACAGGAAGTTGAGCTGGGCTTCAAGCTTGTCGGTCAGGGTGGCGTCGAGACGACCGTTTTGCAGGTCGGCGTAGTTCTGTTCCTGGGACTGGTACGCCTTGATCTGCGCGCCGAGCTTGGCCAGGTGCGCACGGGCGTAGGCTTCCTGCAGCGAGCCTTGCAGCACGCCGACCTGTTTGCCTTTCAGGGATTCGGGGGTGTCGCCGAAGTCGGCGCTTTTGCGGGTGATCACCGAGGTCGGGCTGAGGAACAGCCGGTCGCTGAAGTCGATGACTTTCTGGCGGGCCGGGGTCACGGCCATGGAGGACATGATGGCGTCGAACTTGCGGGCGCGCAGGGCCGGGATCATGCCGTCGAATTCGTTGTGGACCCACACGCATTTGACTTCCAGCTTGGCGCAGATGGCGTTGCCCAGGTCGATGTCGAAACCTTGCAGGCTGCCGTCGGCGGCGACGGATTCAAACGGTGGGTATTCGGGGAAAACCCCAAAGCGGATTTCTTTCCATTCCTGAGCCTGGGCAGCGGTTGCGGCCAATGGCAGGAGCAGCGCAGCGAAAAGTGATCGGAGCGGAGTCATGTGTATTCCCTATATTTTGTAATTGATGTCAGGGCAGTAGAAAACGGGACGCTAAGGTGAAGAGGCTTTTTGTGGCGAGGGAGCTTGCTCCCGCTGGGCTGCGCAGCGGCCCCAAAATCCTGGGAGCGCTACGCACTCCAGCGGGAGCAAGCTCCCTCGCCACATTGGGCTGTTTGTTGTCAGAGAGAATGCTTCAAGATGGTGCGTTTTTTGTGTCGTTTACCCCTGCCGCGGCGGGCGGAATGTGCTGTTAAAACGCGGGTCACAGCGGAAACGGCTGCGGCACCCGCTGAATCGGCTTGTTGACCGGGTTTTTCCGGCCTGCCTTTCACGCAAAGCGGCAGGCCAGAGCGGTCTCAGGCGCGCTTTTTCTGCTGTGCCACCGGTGCTTGGGCCAGGCGGGCAAACAGGTCCTTGGGGTCGGCAAGGTCCGGCACCAGTTCCAGTTCGCTGCCCACGTCCAGCGCCTTGGCCACGTCCAGTACGTAACGCAGGGCGGAGTAGTCTTCGATGGCAAAACCTACCGAGTCGAACAGGGTGACCTGGCGCGCGTTTTCGCGGCCTGGCGCCTGGCCGTTGATCACTTGCCACAGCTCGGTGACCGGCGAATCCTCCGGCATGTGCTGGATCTCGCCTTCGATGCGGCTTTGTGGCTCGTACTCGACAATCACGCGGGCCCGTTCGACGATTCGTCGGTCCAGTTCGGTCTTGCCGGGGCAGTCGCCACCGACGGCATTCAGGTGCATGCCCGGTTCGATCATCTCGTCCGTGAGGATGGTGGCGTAGGCCTTGTCGGCGGTGACGGTGGTGACGATGTCGGCGCCTTTCACGGCTTCGGCAACGCTGCCTGCCAGGATCACCTTGATCGCCGGGAAGGCTTTGAGGTTGGCGGCCAGTTTGGCGGTGGCCTTGGCGTCGATGTCGAACAGGCGGATTTCAGTGATGCCCAGCATCGCGTGGAAGGCCAGGGCCTGGAACTCACTCTGGGAGCCGTTGCCGATCAGCGCCATGCTGCGGCTGTTGTCCCGGGCCAGGTAGCGCGCCACCAGGGCCGAGGTGGCGGCCGTGCGGATCGCGGTGGTCAGGGTCATTTCCGCCAGCAGCACCGGTTTGCCGGTGTCCACATCACCCAGGGCGCCGAAGGCCATGACGGTGAGCATGCCGCTCTGGGTGTTTTTCGGGTGGCCGTTCACGTATTTAAAGGCGTACAGCGACGCGTCGGACACCGGCATCAGCTCGATCACGCCCTCGGGGGAATGGTTGGCCAGGCGTGCGCATTTTTCAAAGTCCTGCCAGCGCAGGTAGTCGGCGCGGATGTACTCGGCCATCTCGGTAATGCAGGTTTGCAGGCCTTTTTGCGAAACCAGGTAGCTCAAGTCGTTGACGTCGATATAGCGGGTCATGGGAAGACTCCTTATTGAAATGAAGGGCGGGCGGGCAGATGTACTTCCGCCAACATGCAGCGGGCACTGCCGCCGCCGATGCGTTCGATGTTGTCGATGTTCACCACCACCGGCCGGGTGTGACGCTCCACATGCTGACGCTGGGCGGGCTTGAGCGAGCCCCAGGCGCTGGCCGACATCACCAGCAGCGGCTGGCCGTCGCGGTCGTGGACTTCCAGCATGTTGCCGGCGAAGGCTTCCAACTGATCGAAGTCCAGGGCGACGATGTCTTTGCCGGTGTCCCGCAGGGAGCGTTCAAGGGCCTGGCGCTCGTGGTCATCGGGCAGGGCTTGCAGGCACACCACGGAGAGGTCGCGGCCGACACTCATCATTACGTTGCTGTGGTAGATCGGCGCGTGGTGGCGGTCGACGGCGTGGAATACGCAGACCTGGTAGTCAAGGCGTTCGGCGAACTGGCGCAGGGCATCCTGATGGGTACGCCCGGAATGGCAGGCGTAGCTGATGCGGTGCTGGCGGTCGAGGACCATGCTGCCGGTGCCTTCGAGGAACATGTTCTGTTGTTCGAGGTGGCTGAAGTCGATGGTGTTGTGGATCGCGAAGCGTTGCTCCAGCACTTGCAGCACGCCTTTGTCGCGTTCCAGTCGTCGGTTCCGGCCTTCCATCGGGTACAGCACCAGGCTGCCGTCGGCGTGGCTGCTCCACCAGTTGTTGGGGAAGATCGAATCCGGGGTATGGGGAGCGGGGGTGTCTTGTACCACCAGCACTTCCACGCCGTGGTGGCGCAGGGTGTCGACGTAGCCGTCGAACTCTTCCAGCGCTTTCTGCTGTGCCGCCAACGGGTCGAGGGGCGCACGCTGGAAGCGGTTGTTGATCGCGGTGTCCGGGTTGAAGGCGAAGTGCGCCGGGCGGATCATCAGGACGGTGTTGGTGGTTTGCATGGGGGCACGGGTCCATGGGTTGGGCAGTGAGGCTATTTTGTGCGGTGTGAAGGAAGAATCCCGGCTGAACTGAGGGGGTGGCTCAGCCGGGAAAGCTGAAAAGTGGGGTGGGGCAGCCGAATCGGCTGTGGAGGTGAGTGGAGATCAAAATGTGGGATTGCTCGCGAAAGCGGTGGGTCAGTTAATAAATTCGGTGGCTGATACACCGCCTTCGCGAGCAAGCCCGCTCCCACATTGGTATTGTGTTGCCTGAGGTTTTTTGTCTGGATGGAGAAACCATGCCCACTGAAGTTCGTCTCGCCCAAACTACCGATGCCGAGGGCATCAGCCAGGTCATCCTGGCGGCCCTGCATGACAGCAACGCCCGGGATTATCCGGCGGATGTGATTGCGCGGGTGGCGAGCAACTTTACTCCCGAGGCTGTCGTGGCGTTGCTCGCGCGTCGAACGGTGCTGGTGGCTGTTCAGGATGAGGTGATCGTTGCCACGGCGGCACTTGACGCCAATGTGGTGCGCTCGGTCTTCGTCAATCCGGCGCTGCAAGGGCAGGGCATCGGGCGCTTGCTGATGATTGAAATCGAGCTGCGCGCCCGGGAAGCCGGGGTGACCTTGTTGCATGTGCCGTCTTCGCTGACGGCCGAGCCGTTCTACACCAAGCTGGGTTTCCACACGGTGCGCGATGTCTACCATGGCAATGAACGCACGCTGGTGATGGAGAAGGCGTTGTCATCCCGCCATCCCATCGGCGTCTATCGCGATCGGGCCCATCGGGCGCAGGTGGTGGCGTTGTGGCAGGCGGCGTTTGGTTATGACGCGGCGCATAACCTGCCGAGCCTGGCGATCGACAAGAAGCTGGCGGTCAACGATGGGTTGTTCTTCGTGGCCACCGACAAGAAGGCGGTGATCGGCACTATCCTCGCCGGCTACGACGGGCATCGTGGCTGGTTGTATTCAGTGGCGGTGCACAACGACTATCGCCGCCAGGGCCTGGGCGCCTCGTTGGTGCGGCATGCGGAGCAGGCGTTGACGGCGCTGGGTTGCATGAAGATCAACCTGCAGATCACCAGTGGCAATGACGCGGTGATGGGGTTTTATGAGGCGCTGGGTTATGGCGCGGAGCCGCGGATCAGCATGGGCAAGAAGATCCTGGAAAACATCCCGATGGATAAGGCCTGAACGTCGGTTTTCCAAACACTGAAATCAAAATGTGGGAGCGGGCTTGCTCGCGAATGCGGTGTATCAGTCAATAAATCTGTCGACTGACACTCCGTATTCGCGAGCAAGCCCGCTCCCACAGTTTGGTTTTGCAGTGTTGCTTAGACCTTGACGATCCAGCCCTCAGGCGCTTCGACGTCGCCGGACTGTACGCCAGTCAGCTCTTTGTAGAGCTTCTGGGTGACCGGGCCGACTTCTTTTTCGCTGTAGAACACGTGCAGCTTGTCTTTGTACTCGATGCCGCCGATCGGGGTGATCACGGCGGCGGTGCCGCAGGCGCCGGCTTCCTTGAAGTCCGACAGCTTGTCGATCAGCACGTCGCCTTCAACCACTTCCAGGCCCAGGCGCGATTTTGCCAGCTCGATCAGCGACAGGCGGGTGATGCCTGGCAACACCGACGGCGAGTTCGGGGTGACGAACTTGTTGTCGTGGGTGATCCCGAAGAAGTTGGCCGAGCCGACTTCTTCGATCTTCGAGTGGGTGGCCGGGTCGAGGTAGATGCAGTCGGCGAAGTTGGCTTTTTTCGCCAGGGAACCGGGCATCAGGCTGGCGGCGTAGTTGCCACCGACCTTGGCTGCGCCGGTGCCGTTGGGAGCCGCACGGTCGTAGCCGGAGATCAGGAAGTTGTGCGGGGTCAGGCCGCCCTTGAAGTAGGCGCCGACCGGGATGCAGAAGATCGAGAAGATGAATTCCGGCGCGGTGCGCACGCCGATGTTGTCACCGGTGCCGATCACGAACGGGCGCAGGTACAGCGCGCCGCCGGTGCCGTACGGCGGGATGAACCGCTCGTTGGCGCGGACCACTTCCTTGCAGGCTTCGATGAAGGCGTCGGTCGGCACTTGTGGCATCAGCAGGCGGCCACAGCTGCGCTGCATGCGCGCAGCGTTCTGGTCGGGGCGGAACAGGTTGATCGAACCGTCCTTGCAGCGGTAGGCCTTGAGGCCTTCAAAGCATTGCTGGCCGTAGTGCAGGGCGGTGGAGCCCTCGCTGATGTGCAGCACGTTGTCGTCGGTCAGGGTGCCTTTTTGCCACTCGCCGTCTTTCCAGGTCTGGAGGAAACGCTTGTCGGTCTTGATGTAGTCAAAACCCAGCTTGTCCCAATTGATGCTTTCGTTACCCATGACACCCTCTATCTTTTGTCAACCGCCTGGTCGAAGGCAGGCTTATGGTTTATTTCTGGATGGGCGCAACAATACTTCATTCTTGGCTTGTGTGGGAGCGGGCTTGCTCGCGAATGCGGCGTGTCATTCGATGCATTCGGTGCTGATCCACCGCTTTCGCGAGCAAGCCCGCTCCCACATTTGAACTTCGCCATTTTATAGGTGCAATGCATGCCCCAGGGCCCGCAGGGCTGCTTCCTGTACCGCTTCGCCGAGGGTCGGGTGGGCGTGGATGGTGCCCGCCACGTCTTCCAGGCGTGAACCCATTTCCAGGCTCAGGCCGAAGGCCGTGGACAGTTCCGAGACGCCAACGCCTACCGCCTGCCAGCCGACGATCAGGTGATTGTCGCGGCGCGCCACTACCCGCACGAAGCCGGTTTTCGACTCCAGGGTCATGGCCCGGCCATTGGCGGCGAACGGGAAGCTCGACACGATGCAGTCCAGCCCGGCCGCCCTGGCTTCGTCCGGGGTCTTGCCGACCACTACCAGTTCGGGGTCGGTGAAGCACACCGCCGGGATCGCGGCCGGGTTGAATTCGCGGGATTTACCGCTGATCAGTTCGGCGACCATTTCGCCCTGGGCCATGGCCCGGTGGGCGAGCATCGGTTCACCGCTGAGGTCGCCGATGGCCCACACATTGCGCATGCTGGTCTGGCAGCGGCTGTCGATCTTGATCGCCGAGCCGTTCATGTCCAGGTTCAAGGCTTCGAGGTTCCAGCCCTGGGTGTTGGGTTTGCGACCAACGGCAACCAGCACCTGGTCGGTTTCCAGCGACAGCGTCTCGCCGCTGGGGTCGCGCACTTGCAGGGTATTGTTCTCGAAACCGGTGACGCTGTGTTTGAGGAACACCTTCACCTCCAGTTGCTTCAGGGATTCGGCCACCGGTTGGGTCAGTTCGGCGTCGTAGGCCGGCAAAATCCGGTCCTGGGCCTCAACCACGCTGACCTCGGCACCGAGCTTGCGATAGGCAATCCCCAATTCCAGGCCAATGTAGCCGCCGCCCACCACGATCAAGCGTTTCGGGATGCGTTTCGGCGCCAGGGCTTCGGTGGAGGAGATGATCGGCCCGCCAATCGGCAGCATCGGCAGGTTGACACTTTTCGAGCCGGTGGCCAGCAACAGGTGTTCACACTGGATGCGCTGGTCGCCGACAACGACGGTCTTGCCGTCCACGACCTTGGCCCAGCCCTGGATGACCTGGACCTTGTGTTTTTTCAGCAGCGCGGCAACGCCGGTGGTCAGGCGGTCAACGATGCCGTCTTTCCATTCAACGCTTTTGCCGATGTCCAGGGTCGGCACATCGACTTCGATACCCAACGGCGAACCCTGGCTGTGGTGCACGGTTTGCTGGAACTGTTCGGCGACATGGATCAGCGCCTTGGACGGAATGCAGCCGATGTTCAGGCAGGTGCCGCCCAGCGATTGGCCTTCCACCAGGATGGTCGCGATGCCCAGCTGGCCGGCGCGAATCGCTGCCACGTAACCGCCAGGCCCGCCGCCGATGATCAGCAGCGTGGTGTGCAATGTTTGAGACATGGGTTACTCCAGGAACAGGCTGGCGGGTTGTTCGAGCAGGCCACGGATGGCCTGGATGAATTGCGCCGCGTCCATGCCATCGACCACCCGGTGATCGAAGGAGCTGGAGAGGTTCATCATCTTGCGGATCACAATCTGGCCCTTGATCACCATCGGCCGCTCGACAATGCGGTTGACCCCGACGATGGCCACTTCCGGCAGGTTCAGCACCGGGGTGCTGACAATCCCGCCCAACGCACCTAGGCTGGTCAGGGTGATGCTCGAGCCCGACAGCTCATCGCGACTGGCCTTGCCATTGCGCGCCGCATTCGCCAAGCGATTGATTTCTTGCGCCGTGCCCCACAGGTCGCGGGCTTCGGCGTGACGCACCACCGGCACCATCAGGCCGACATCGCTCTGGGTGGCGACACCCACATGCACTGCGCCGAGGCGGGTGATGACCTGGGCTTCGTCGTCATAACGCGCGTTGATCTGCGGATAGTCGCGCAATGCGACGACCATGGCCCGCACCAGGAACGGCAGCAGGGTCAGCTTGCCGCGGGTAGCGCCGTGTTTCTCGTTGAGGTGCACGCGCAACTCATCGAGGGCGGTGACGTCGATCTCTTCCACATAGCTGAAATGCGCGGCGCGCCGGGTGGCGTCCTGCATGCGCTGGGCGATCTTGCGGCGCATGCCGATCACCGGGATTTGCTGCTCGTCGTTGCGTTCGGCGTACGGGTTGGAGGCCCCGGAATTTTTCGCCGGACCCTGGAGCAAGTAAGCGTCCAGATCTTCATGCAGAATCCGGCCGGCCGGGCCGGAGCCCTGGACCAGTCGTAGCTGGATGCCAGCATCCAGCGCATGTTTGCGCACGGCCGGGGAGGCCAGCGGGCGGTCATCGGCCTCGCGGGCCACGGGCGCTTGCGCAGCCACCACCGCAGGTTTGGCTGCCGGCTTGGGCTCAACCACGGGCGCGGCCTTGGCTTCAACTTTCGGCGCCGGTGCGGGTACCGGCGCGAGGTCTTCAACCACTGCCGATTCCCGGGTATTGCCCGCGCCTTCCACCTCGATACTGATCAAAACACTGCCCACCGCCATGACTTCCCCCGGCTCGCCGCCGAGGGAAATCACCTTGCCGTGCACCGGCGACGGAATGTCCACCATGGCCTTGTCGGTCATCACGTCCGCCAGCACCTGGTCTTCTACCACCAGGTCGCCGACCTTGACGTGCCATACCGACAATTCAACTTCTGCGATGCCTTCGCCAATGTCCGGCATCTTGATAACGTGCGTGCCCATTCAGACCTCCATAACCCGATGCAAAGCCGTGCCCACACGGGTCGGGCCAGGGAAATACGCCCACTCTTGCGCGTGGGGATACGGGGTATCCCAACCGGTGACGCGCTCGATCGGCGCTTCCAGGTAGTGGAAGCAATGCTCCTGCACCAGCGCCACCAGCTCGGCGCCGAACCCGCAGGTACGGGTGGCTTCGTGAACGATCACGCAGCGACGGGTTTTCTTCACGGAATTGACGATGGTTTCCAGGTCCAGCGGCCACAGGCTGCGCAGGTCGATGACTTCGGCGTCGATGCCGGTTTCTTCGGCGGCGACTTGCGACACATACACCGTGGTGCCGTAGGTGAGGATCGTCACGTCCTTGCCCGGGCGGGCGATGGCGGCCACATCCAGCGGCACGGTGTAGTAACCGTCCGGCACCTGCGCTTGCGGGTGTTTCGACCACGGGGTTACCGGGCGGTCGTGGTGGCCGTCGAACGGGCCGTTATACAGGCGCTTGGGTTCGAGGAAGATCACCGGGTCATCGTTTTCGATGGAGGCGATCAGCAGGCCCTTGGCGTCGTAAGGGTTGGACGGCATCACCGTGCGCAGACCGCAGACCTGGGTGAACACCGCTTCAATACTCTGGCTGTGGGTCTGGCCGCCGTAGATGCCGCCGCCGCAGGGCATGCGCATGGTCAGCGGTGCCGTGAACTGGCCGGCCGAGCGATAACGCAGCCGGGCCGCTTCGGAAATGATCTGGTCGGTGGCGGGGTATACGTAGTCGGCGAACTGAATCTCGGCCACCGGCCGCAGGCCATAGGCGCCCATGCCGACCGCCACGCCGACGATCCCGCTTTCGGAGATCGGTGCGTCGAACACCCGCGAGGTGCCGTACTTGTTCTGCAGGCCTTCGGTGCAGCGGAACACACCGCCGAAGTAACCGACGTCCTGGCCGAACACCACCACATTGTCGTCTCGCTCAAGCATCACATCCATGGCCGAGCGCAAGGCCTGGATCATGGTCATGGTCGTGGTGGTCATGGCGGTTTCCAGCTCGATATTGTTGTTGTGATCGTTCATGTCAGATCCCCAACTCTTGACGCTGGCGCTTCAAGTGCTCCGGCATCTCTTTATAAACGTCTTCGAACATGGTCGCGGCGCTTGGAATCTGGCCACCGGCCAGGGTGCCGTACTGTTCGGCTTCTTTCTGGGCCTTGAGCACTTCGGCTTCAAGTTCGGCACTGACCGCCGCGTGTTCCTCTTCGGACCACTGACCAATCTTGATCAGGTGCTGCTTGAGGCGGGCGATCGGGTCGCCCAGCGGGAAGTGGCTCCAGTCGTCGGCGGGACGGTATTTGGACGGGTCATCGGAGGTGGAGTGCGGGCCGGCACGGTAGGTCACCCATTCGATCAGGGTCGGGCCCAGGTTGCGGCGGGCACGTTCGGCGGCCCAGGCGGAGGCGGCGTACACCGCGACAAAGTCGTTGCCGTCCACCCGCAGGGAGGCGATGCCGCAACCCACGCCGCGTCCGGCAAAGGTTGTGGCTTCACCGCCGGCAATGGCCTGGAAGGTGGAGATCGCCCACTGGTTATTCACTACGTTAAGAATCACGGGTGCCCGGTACACGTGGGCGAAGGTGAGGGCGGTGTGGAAGTCGGACTCAGCGGTGGCGCCGTCGCCGATCCAGGCCGAGGCAATCTTGGTATCGCCCTTGATGGCCGAGGCCATGCCCCAGCCCACGCCTTGTACGAATTGGGTGGCGAGGTTGCCGGAAATCGTGAAGAAGCCGGCATCTTTTACCGAGTACATGATCGGCAACTGGCGGCCCTTGAGCGGGTCGCGCTCGTTGGACAGCAGCTGGCAGATCAGGTCTACCAGCGGCACTTCCCGGGCCATCAGGATGCTTTGCTGGCGATAGGTGGGGAAGCACATGTCGTCGATGTTCAAGGCCAGGGCCTGGGCGCTGCCGATGGCTTCTTCGCCGAGGCTTTGCATGTAGAACGACATCTTCTTCTGACGCTGGGCGACCACCATGCGGTTGTCGAAGATCCGCGTCTTGAGCATGGCGCGCATGCCCTTGCGCAGAATCTCGACTGGCACGCCTTCAGCCCATGGGCCGAGGGCCTGGCCTTGATCGTCGAGCACGCGAATCAGGCCCTTGGCCAGGTCGGCGGTGTCGGCGGGTTCTACGTCGATTGGGGGTTTGCGCACCAGGCCAGCGTCAGTCAGGCGCAGGTAGGTAAAGTCGGTCTTGCAGCCTGGGCGGCCCGAGGGTTCGGGAACGTGCAGGCGCAGTGGTTCGTACTGCTGAGTCATGGCTTTCTACGCTCTATCTTGTGAATTTCTTGTAGTGGGCGCGGTAGCTGACAGTCCTTCTTCGGGTAGAAGAAATCTTGTCCTACAACAATCATAGGCTCGGCTCAGGAGAATATTTATCTCTGTTTCATTGCGTTGGAGATCATTTGGGGATAAAAAAACTGCATAAACATAATAAACAGGTGGTTTTGTCTCATGCGCAAACTGGACCGTATCGATATCGGCATTCTGAACGCCCTTCAGGAGAACGCCCGCATCACCAACGCCGACCTGGCCCGCTCGGTCAACCTGTCGCCCACGCCGTGTTTCAACCGGGTCAAGGCCATGGAAGAACTGGGGCTGATTCGCGACCAGGTGACGCTGCTGGACGCCGACCTGCTGGGGCTGCACGTCAATGTGTTCATCCACGTCAGCCTGGAAAAGCAGAACGAATTGGCATTGCAGCAATTCGAAGGGGCGATTTCGGATCGCCCCGAAGTGATGGAGTGCTACCTGATGGCCGGCGACCCCGATTATCTGATTCGGGTGCTGGTGCCGACCATCCAGTCCCTGGAGCGTTTCATGATGGACTTCCTGACTAAAGTCCCGGGTGTCGCCAACATCCGCTCCAGCTTTGCCCTCAAGCAAGTGCGCTACAAGACCGCGCTGCCGCTACCGGCTAACGGCATCAACCTCGGCTAACGAACGACACAAAACAAATGTGGGAGCGGGCTTGCTCGCGAATGGGGAGTGTCAGTCACCGAAAATATAGACTGATACACCGCATTCGCGAGCAAGCCCGCTCCCACATTTTGTAGTGCATTTCAAAGCTGGTTGAGGGGAATCTTCAAATAAACCACCCCATTTCCTTCCGCCGGCGGCATCACCCCGGCCCGCACATTCACCTGAATCGCCGGCAACAACAGCGTCGGCATGCCCAACCCGGCATCCCGCGTGGTGCGCATCTCGACAAACGCCGCCTCATCCACCCCGTCATGCACATGAATATTCCCCGCCCGCTGTTCAGCCACCGTGGTCAGGCACTTGGCTGCGCGTCCTGCGGGCGGATAGTCATGGCACACATAAAGGCGGGTTTCAGGCGCGAAGGCCAACAGCTTGCGCATCGACCCATACAGCTGGCGCGCATCCCCACCAGGGAAATCGCAGCGCGCCGTGCCCACGTCCGGCATGAACAGCGTGTCGCCCACCAGAATCAACTGGTCATCAATCAGGTAAGCCATATCCGCCGGCGTATGCCCCGGCACATGCAGCGCCTGGGCCTTCAGGTTGCCGATGTGAAACACCTCATCCGGCGCAAACAGATGGTCGAACTGCGACCCATCCACCCGAAACTCCGGCTCCAGGTTGAACAGGTTCTTGAACACTCCCTGCACCTTGCTGATGGACTGGCCAATCGCGATCTTGCCCCCCAGCTGGCGACGCAAATAAGGCGCAGCCGACAGATGATCCGCATGGGCGTGGGTTTCCAGCAACCACTGCACCTGCAAGCCATGCTCGCGCACAAACGCGATCACCTTGTCCGCCTGGCCGGTGCCGGTGCGTCCGGAGGCCGGGTCGTAGTTGAGCACCGAATCAACGATGGCGCATGGGCCACCGTCCGTTTCATAGACGACGTAGGTGTAGGTCGACGACGCCTCGTCCAGAAAGGATTGAATCAACGCTGACATGACGGGTTTCCCAGATAGCTAATGGCGACTTACATTCAGTTAGGTTTCCACATAACCTTGTGAGCTTAAGTGAATTAAAGGACCCGAGGCAAAGGATGGCATCGTGGTGGCAAACAGCTAGGGCGTGGTGCCATACGGCAACGACCCTTGCGTGCATTAACTGAAAAAGGCCATAGACCATGAACGACCAACACTGGGGACCTACCATCAGTGGCGATATCGTTGTCATCGGTGGCGGCTCGGCAGGCATCGGCCTGCTGGCCAGCCTGCTCAAGCGCGACCCGCACCTGAACATCATCCTGATCGAGCCCAGCGACCACCACTACTACCAGCCGGCCTGGACCCTGGTGGGCGGTGGGGCTTATGACGTTACCAGGACCGTGCGCCCCATGGCCGACGTGCTGCCCAACGGCGTCACCTGGATCCAGGCCGCGGTCAGCGAATTACTGCCCGACGAGCAAACCCTGGTGCTCGACAGTGGCCAGCGCGTCAGTTGGAAGAACCTCATCGTGTGCCCGGGCCTGCGCCTGGCCTGGGAGAAGATCGAAGGCCTGCAAGAGACCCTCGGCCGGCATGGCGTAACGTCCAACTACAGCTATGAGCACGCCGCCTACACCTGGCAGCTGGTGCAGCAACTCAAAAATGGCAAGGCGATCTTTACCCAACCGGCCATGCCGATCAAATGTGCCGGCGCTCCGCAAAAAGCCATGTACCTGTCGTGCGATCACTGGCTCCGCCAGGGTGACCTGAAAAACATCAAGGTCGAATTCAACCTGGCTGGTGCCGCCTTGTTCGGCGTGCCGACCTTCGTGCCGCCGCTGATGAAGTACGTTGAAAAGTACTCGGCGCAACTGGCATTCAACTCCAACCTGGTCAAGGTCGACGGCCCCGCGCGCAAGGCCTGGTTCGAAATCAAGGACGCCGAAGGCAATGTGCGCGTCGAAGAGAAAACCTTCGACCTGCTGCACGTCGTCCCGCCACAGGTCTCGCCGGACTTCATTCGCCACAGCCCCCTGGCCGATGCCGCCGGCTGGTGCGAAGTGAATCCCCAGAGCCTGCAACACCTGCGCTACCCGCACATCTTCGGCCTGGGCGATGTGTGTTCCACCACCAACGCCAAGACCGCCGCGGCGGTGCGCAAGCAAATCGTGGTGGTGGCGGAAAACCTGCTGGCCCTGCGCAGACAGGCACCGTTGCCCCTCAAGTACGACGGCTATGGCTCCTGCCCGCTGACCGTGGAGAAGGGCAAGGTGGTGCTGGCCGAGTTCGGCTATGGCGGCAAGTTGCTGCCGACCTTTCCCCTCGACCCGACTGTGGCGCGGCGTTCGGCGTGGTTCCTCAAGGCGAGTTTCCTGCCGTGGTTCTACTGGAACGGCATGCTCAAGGGCCGCGAGTGGCTGACCCGTCTGGCCAAGGTGGATTGAGGCAACCCTATGCTGCTGGCAAGTTTTCTGGGCGTGTTGATGGGGTTGGTCATGGGCTTGACCGGTGCCGGAGGCGGCATTCTTGGTGTCCCGGCCCTGGTATTGGGGCTGGGGTTGACCATGACCCAGGCCGCGCCCGTGTCGTTGTTCGCGGTGGGCGCGGCCGCTGCCGTGGGGGCTGTCGACGGTTTGCGCCATGGCCTGGTGCGTTACCGCGCGGCGCTGCTGATTGCGCTGCTTGGCGCGCTATTTTCGCCGCTGGGGGTTTTCTTCGCCCACCAGATGTCGGAGAAAGTCCTGATGGGCCTGTTCAGTGCGCTGATGGTGCTGGTGGCCTGGCGCATGCTGCAACGGGAGAAGCTTGAGGCCGGGCCGAGCGACCACGGCACCGCGTCCTGGGGCCAGAAGAACTGCATGCTCGATCAACAGACCGGGCGCTTTTCCTGGACCGCCAAATGCACCGCCACCCTGGCCGCCCTCGGCGCAGTGACCGGTGCGGTATCGGGCCTGCTCGGCGTGGGCGGCGGCTTCCTGATCGTACCGGCCTTCAAGCAACTGACCGATGTGCAGATGCGCGGCATCGTCGCCACCTCGCTGATGGTGATCAGCCTGATCTCGTTGATCGGCGTGATCGGCGCGTTTCATGCCGGGGTCAGTATCGAGCCGATGGGCTGGGTGTTTATCGGGTCGAGCATTGTCGGCATGTTGGCGGGGCGGCGCCTGTGCTCGGTGATCAAGGCGCGCACCTTGCAGGTGGGTTTTGCCACCCTGTGTGTGCTGGTGGCGGCGGGCATGCTGTTTCGGGCCCTCATTCAGGTGCCTTGAAATGCGGTCAGCATCCCGCCCCTACGGGTATCAGCGCCGCAGGTAGGCACCAAAGTCGATGTCCCCGGCGCTGAGAATCGCCTGCACCCGATTGTGCACGTTCAACTTGCGCAGGATCGCCGAGACATGGGCCTTCACCGTGGTCTCGGCAATCTCCAGGCTATAGGCGATTTGCTTGTTCGAGTCACCCTTGGTCATCCGCTCCAGCACCAGCAATTGCTTGCGGGTCAGGGCCTGCAGCAGCTCCGGTGCAAGCCCCAGGCAATCATTCATGCGCCGTTGCCCGCCGATTTTCTGGCTGCGAATAATCTCCGGCGGCAAATACACATTGCCGTTGAGAATCTGTTGGATTGCCTCGGTCATCTGCAGCCTGGGCGAGGACTTGGTGATAAACCCCACCGCGCCATAGGTGATGGCTTGCAGCACGACCTGCTTGTCCTGCTCGGCGGACACGATCACCACCGGAATCGTCGGCGACTCGTTGCGCAGGTTGATCAGGCCATTGAGGCCGTGCATGCCCGGCATGTTCAGGTCCAGCAGGATCAGATCCAGATCGTCGTGCTCCTGGCTCATGGTCAGGGCGCTGTCCAGGTCGCCGGTTTCCATCACTTCGCTGCCCGGGAACCCGTCGCTGATGACGTTGTGGATCGCCTCGCGAAACAGTGGGTGATCGTCGGCTATCAGAATTTTGTACATGGACGTTCGCCTTATTGTTTTTGCTTATTCAAGCAGGTCCGATCCATAGGGTCATGCGCCCATTACATGCCAGTCTCGATGCCTTGGGAATGCGACGATAGAGAGGGGAATCAGTACCAAAGTAGTAGATCGTGCCGTACGTCGCGGTTTCAGCGCCACCCATTGGTCTGATTGCATTCAGTGTCGGATGGGTTAGTGTGGAGCGCATCTTCCAGAATAATAAAAACAGGCTTACCAATGAGCCCGAACCTGAGTCTCCTGCGTAAATTCGTTTCCCCTGAAATCATCTTTGGCGCCGGCTGCCGGCACAACGTAGGCAACTACGCCAAGACCTTTGGCGCGCGCAAGGTGTTGGTGGTGAGTGATCCCGGCGTGGTTGCTGTCGGCTGGGTGGCCGATGTCGAGGCCAGCCTGCAAGCCATCGGCATCGACTACTGCCTGTACACCGCCGTTTCGCCCAACCCCCGGGTTGAAGAGGTGATGCTCGGCGCCGAGGTCTACCGTGAAAACCATTGCGACGTGATCGTCGCCGTCGGTGGCGGCAGCCCGATGGACTGCGGCAAGGCCATCGGCATCGTGGTCGCCCATGGCTGCAGCATCCTCGACTTCGAAGGTGTCGACACCATCCGCGTGCCGAGCCCGCCGCTGATCCTGATCCCGACTACCGCGGGCTCCTCGGCGGATGTCTCGCAGTTCGTGATCATTTCCAACCAGCAGGAGCGCATGAAGTTCTCCATCGTCAGCAAGGCGGTGGTGCCCGATGTTTCACTGATCGACCCGGAAACCACGGCGAGCATGGACCCGTTTCTCTCGGCCTGTACCGGCATCGATGCGCTGGTGCATGCCATCGAGGCCTTCGTGTCCACCGGCCACGGCCCGCTGACCGATCCCCACGCGCTGGAAGCCATGCGCCTGATCAATGGCAACCTGGTGCAGATGATCGCCAACCCCGGCGACATCGCCCTGCGGGAGAAAATCATGCTGGGCAGCATGCAGGCCGGGCTGGCGTTTTCCAACGCGATCCTCGGCGCGGTGCATGCCATGTCCCACAGCCTTGGCGGCTTTCTCGACCTGCCCCATGGCCTGTGCAACGCGGTGCTGGTGGAACATGTGGTGGCGTTCAACTACAGCGCGGCACCGGAGCGTTTCAAGGTGATTGCCGAGACCTTCGGCATTGATTGCCGGGGCCTCAACCACCGGCAAATCTGCGGCCGGCTGGTGGACCATTTGATCGCGTTGAAGCATGCGATCGGCTTCCATGAAACCCTCGGCCTGCATGGGATTCGAGTGGCGGACATTCCCTTTCTGTCGCAGCACGCCATGCACGACCCGTGCATCCTTACCAACCCGCGTGAGTCCAGCCAGCGTGACGTCGAGGTCGTCTATGGCGAAGCTCTCTGACGATCAGCAACGGGCACTCGCGGGGCTCCTGGGGCTGGGCAACCACTCGGCGCGCAAGAGTCATTACCCCGAACTGACCGCGCGCCTCGACGAGCTGGAAGCCGAGCGCAATCGCTACATCCGCCTCAACGACGAATTGGAACAGCGGGTCGCGGCGCGTACCGACGAGTTGCTGGAAGCCAACCGCAACCTGCAACAGCAAATCGCCCAGCGCGAGAAGATCGAGCAGGACCTGCGCGATGCCCGGGATGCCGCCCAGGCCGCCAACCGCAGCAAGGACAAATACCTTGCCGCCGCCAGTCATGACCTGCTGCAACCCCTCAACGCCGCACGCTTGCTGATTTCCACCCTGCGCGAGCGCAACTTGCCCAGCGTCGAACACGTGTTGGTGGAGCGCACCCATCAGGCCCTGGAAGGCGCCGAGGATTTGCTCACCGACTTGCTGGACATTTCCCGACTCGATCAAGCGGCGGTCAAGCCGGACATCGCCCTGTACCGTCTCGACGAACTGTTCGCACCGCTGGTCTCGGAATTCCAGTCGGTGGCCGCGGCGTCCGGGCTGAACCTGCGGGCGCGTACAGGCCATTACGCAATCAACACCGACCTGCGGCTGGTGACGCGGATCCTGCGCAATTTCCTCAGCAACGCCTGCCGCTACACGAGCGCGGGCTCCATCCTGCTGGGCGCCCGCCGCCGGGGTGAGCGGTTGCGCCTGGAGGTGTGGGACACCGGGCGCGGAATTGCGGCGGACCGCCTGGACGCCATCTTCCTGGAGTTCAATCAACTGGACGTGGGCCGCGCCGCCGACCGCAAGGGCGTGGGACTGGGGTTGGCGATTGTCGAGCGTATCGCCGAGGTCCTCGGTTATCCGGTGGCGGTGCGTTCGTGGCCGGGGCGCGGTTCGATGTTCAGCATCGAAGTCCCCATCAGCGAGGACATGCCGCTGCCCATCAGTGTGGTGGCCGCGCAACCGAGCACCGGCAACCCGTTGCCGGGGAGGCGGCTGCTGGTGCTGGACAACGAAGTCGGCATCCTCGACAGCATGAGCGCGCTGCTTGGGCAGTGGGGCTGCGAAGTGGTCACTGCGACCGATCAGGCCGGCGCACTGGTTGCGTTGCAGGGCCGGGCACCGGAGCTGATTCTCGCGGACTATCACCTGGACCATGGCGTGGTGGGCTGTGAGGTCGTGCACCAGTTGCGCGAGCATTTTGGCTGCAGGATTCCGGCAGTGATTATCACCGCCGACCGCACCGACCAATGCCGCCGTGCATTGCAGCGCCTGGACGTGCCATTGCTGAACAAGCCGGTCAAGCCCGGCAAGTTGCGAGCGGTGTTGACCCAGTTATTGGCCTAGCCACTTGATACCCGTCAACACCGGGCGTGACGCTTTGCCTCATGCTGTGGGCCAGATTTCACGGCCGACGGAGAACCCCATGAGTGCCCCCGCAACAACAGCTGCTTCATTCAAGTTGCCCCTGGGCCTGGTGGTCGGCGTACTGGTGATGGTCGGCGTGCTGCTGTTGCCGCTGCCGGCCGACTTGCCGGTGGCCGGGCACCGGATGCTGGCGATCCTCGCGTTTGCGGTGGTGGTATGGATCACCGAAGCGGTCTCCTACGAGGCCAGCGCGATCATGATCACCTCGCTGATGGCGTTTTTGCTCGGCACTGCGCCGTCGCTGCAAGAGCCGACGCACCTGATCGGTTCCAGCCCGGCGATCAGCATGGCGTTGACGGGGTTTTCCAACCCGGCGCTGGCGCTGGTGGCCGGCGCGTTGTTTATCGCCGCAGCCATGACCCATACCGGGCTGGACCGGCGCATCGCGTTGGTCACCCTGACCCGGGTGGGTACCAGCACCCGGGGCATTCTCGTCGGGGCAGTTGCCGTGACCATCCTCTTGAGCCTGGTGGTGCCCAGCGCCACGGCCCGCAGTGCGTGTGTGGTGCCGATCATGATGGGGGTGATTGCCGCGTTTGGCGTGGACAAACGTTCGAATATTGCGGCCGGGATCATGATCGTCGTGGCCCAGGGTACGAGCATCTGGAACGTCGGTATCCAGACGGCGGCGGCGCAGAACCTGCTGACGGTTGGCTTCATGGACAAGATGCTGGGGCAGCGGGTGTCGTGGATCGACTGGTTGATCGCCGGGGCGCCGTGGGCGCTGATCATGTCGGCGGTGTTGTTGTTTTTGGTGTTGAAGCTGCTGCCGCCGGAGAGTGACAGCATTCCCGGAGGCAAGGAGGCGGTGGCGCAATCGCTGGTGGACATCGGGCCGATGACGGGGCCGCAGAAGCGCTTGCTGACGGTGTCGGTGCTGCTGTTGCTGGCGTGGGCGACTGAGGGGCGGTTGCACAGCTTTGATACGACCTCGACGACGTATGCCGGGCTGGTGTTCTTGCTGATGCCGGGGATTGGGGTGATGACCTGGAAGGATGTGCAGTCGCGGATTCCGTGGGGCACGGTGATTGTGTTTGGGGTTGGCATCAGCCTGGGTACGGCGTTGCTGACCACCCAGGCGGGGCAGTGGCTGGGGTCGCAGGTGGTGGCGCATACCGGGTTGGACCAGGTGGGGCCGCTGGGGGTGTTTGCGATTCTGGGGGTGTTTTTGATCGTGATTCATTTGGGGTTTGCCAGTGCCACGGCGTTGACCTCGGCGTTGTTGCCGATTTTGATTGCGGTGTTGCAGACGTTGCCCGGGGAGTTCAGTCGGCTGGGGATGACGATGTTGCTGGGGTTTGTGATGAGCTACGGGTTTATCCTGCCCATCAATGCGCCGCAGAATATGGTGTGTTTGGGGACCGGCACGTTTACGGCGCGGCAGTTTGCCAAGGTCGGGATTTTGGTGACGTTGATTGGGTATGGGTTGATGTTGGTGTTTGCGGCTACGTATTGGAGTTGGTTGGGGTGGATTTGAGGTGGGGGGCATATCCGTTATTTCGGTAACGGCCGCTGATGGTTCCGCTCTTACAGCGGCCTACCGGCCGGCTTGAGTGTTAAAAACAGAGGCAAGATCCAGGGCGAAAGCAGAGCTGCTTTTCTGTGGGAGCGGGCTTGCTCGCGAAGAACCTGAGAGCGCCGCGTTCATTCAGGATGCCCGCGTCATCGTTAACGACCTTCGCGAGCAAGCCCGCTCCCACATTTGACCGTGCCCGCTTTAGCTTTTGATTTACAACACTCAAGCCGGCCGG
>NZ_JACAQY010000055.1:0-52168 GCF_013386835.1 Pseudomonas sp. IPO3774 | reverse complement strand
CGTTTTGCTTACTTTTGCGCTGTTAAGAAGTGAGCCGCTGTAAGAGCGGAACCATAAGCAGCCGTTACCGCAGCAACGGATATGCACCCCAACCGCCCAAATCCCTCCCAAGATGGCAAGTTGAACTCCACTCAGGTTTACTACTCCCTGAGTAACCGTTCCACCGGCCCCAAACGCCGGTCATCAAGGCCACCGAATGGACAAATACACCCCCCACACCTGGCAGCCCCACGAGCGCCCGAGCCTGCCGGGCTCGCCGTCGACGCCGCTGCATTCCACCCGCAAGCGCTGGGCCTACGCCCTCGTTGGCGTACTGGTGGCAATCACCGGTGGCCTCGGCAACTCGCTGGTGATCGCCAACCTTGTGTACCTCCAGGGCGCCCTGGGGGCCACGACGGCCGAGATGGCCTGGCTCCCCGCCGCCTACGTCATGACCAACGTCTCCATGAACCTGCTGCTGGTAAAATTCCGTCAGCAATTCGGCCTGCGTGCGTTCACCGAAGTGTTCCTGGTGCTCTACGCCCTGGTCACCTTCGGCCACCTGTTCGTCAACGACCTCAGCTCGGCCATCGCCGTACGCGCGGCCCACGGCATGGTCGGCGCCGCCCTCAGTTCCCTGGGCCTTTACTACATGATCCAGGCCTTTCCCGCAAAGTGGCGGATGAAAGCCCTGGTGCTCGGCCTGGGCACCGCGCAATTGGCGTTGCCCCTGGCCCGACTGTTCTCCGAAGACCTGCTGCAAATCGCCGAATGGCGCGGCCTGTACCTGTTCGAACTGGGCATGGCGCTGACCTGCCTGGGCTGTGTGTTCCTGCTCAAGCTGCCACCGGGCGACCGCTTCAAGACCTTCGAAAAACTCGACTTCCTGACCTTCGCCATCCTCGCCACCGGCGTCGCCTTGCTCTGCGCGGTGCTGTCCCTGGGCCGTATCGACTGGTGGCTGGAAGCGCCGTGGATCGGTATCGCCTCGGCCTGCTCGCTGGTGCTGATCATGGCCGGCCTGGCCATCGAGCATAACCGCTCCAACCCGTTGCTGATGACCCGCTGGCTGGGCAGCGGGGCGATGATTCGCCTGGCGCTGGCGGTGGTGCTGATTCGCATGGTGCTCTCGGAGCAGTCCACCGGCGCCGTGGGCTTCATGCAGATGCTGAACATGAGCAACGAGCAGATGCGCACGCTGTATTGGGTGATGCTGGCGGGGGCGATTGCCGGCCTGGCCGTGAGCGCGCTGACCATCAACCCCGCGCATTTGCTGATGCCGCTGATCATCTCCCTGGCCTTCATGGCAGTGGGCTCGGTGATGGACAGTTTCTCCAGCAACCTCACGCGTCCGCAAAACATGTACATCAGCCAGTTCCTGCTAGGCTTTGGCGGCACGTTCTTCCTCGGGCCGACCATGGTCCTGGGCACGAAGAACGTACTGACCAACCCCAGGAACCTGGTGAGTTTCTCGGTGCTGTTCGGGATCTGCCAGAACCTCGGCGGCCTCATCGGTGCGGCATTGCTCGGTACGTTCCAGATCGTGCGGGAGAAATTCCATTCCAGCATGATCGTCGAACACCTGACCCTGCTCGACCCGCGTGTGGCCGCACGGGTGGCCAGCGGCGGCTCGGCCTATGGCGGGGTGATCGCCGACCCCGAGCTGCGCAACCTCATGGGCATTCGCAGCCTGGCCACGGCCGCCACACGCGAGGCGAATGTGATGGCCTACAACGATGTGTTCATGCTGATCGCGATCATCGCCATACTCACCATGATCTGGATCTTTATCCGCAGCCTCTGGCTGATGAGTACCACTAAAGCTGCCGCCAGTGCAGCGCCTCCCGTTCAACCCAGCGGCGCACTTTCTTCATGACCGAACCGACCACGACCACCACCAACGCCATCGCTTCCACGCCGGAAGGCACCGCGCCGCCGAGCATGCCGGCCACCGAACCGCGCTCCTTGCGGGTGCGCATCATCTCTTCCATGGGCTTTGCCGCGATTGCGATTATCGGCGTGCTGATCGTGCTCTACGCCTGGCAGTTGCCGCCCTTCAGCAGCGCCGTGGAAACCACCGAAAACGCCCTGGTGCGCGGCCAGGTGACGATCATCGGGCCGCAGCTCAGCGGCTACGTGTATGAAGTGCCGGTGACGGACTTCCAGTACGTCAAGGCCGGGGATTTGCTGGTGCGCCTCGATGACCGTATCTACAAGCAGCGCCTTGATCAGGCCCAGGCGCAACTGGCGGTGCAGCAGGCGTCCCTGGCCAATGTGGTGCAGCAACGCAACAGCGCCGAGGCGACCATCAAGCTGCGTCAGGCGGCCTTGATGGACAGCCAGGCCCAGGCCCGCAAAAGCACCGCGGATTTGCGCCGCAATGAGGAGTTGATCAGCGATGGGTCGGTGTCCAAACGCGAGCTGGACGTGACCCGCGCCGCCAATGCGCAAACCATTGCGGCCGTGGCCCAGGCCCAGGCCAACCTGGAAATCGCCCGGCAGGATTTGCAGACAGTGATCGTCAATCGCGGTTCGCTGGAGGCGGCGGTGGCCAGTGCCGATGCGGCAGTGGAGCTGGCGCGTATCGACCTGTCGAACACCCGGATCATCGCCCCGCGTGACGGGCAACTGGGCCAGATTGGCGTGCGCCTCGGGGCCTACGTCAACAGCGGCGCGCAGTTGATGGCGCTGGTGCCGAACCAGCTGTGGGTGATCGCCAACATGAAAGAAACCCAGATGGACAACGTGCAGGTTGGCCAGCCGGTGACCTTTACCGTGGATGCCCTGGACCACCGCAAGTTTCACGGCACGGTGCAGCGCATTTCCCCGGCGACCGGGTCGGAGTTCAGCCTGTTGCAGGCGGACAATGCTACCGGCAACTTCGTCAAGATCGCCCAGCGGGTGCCGGTGCGGATTACCGTGGATCCGGGGCAGGAGCAGAGTGAACGGCTGCGACCGGGGTTATCGGTGGTGGTGAGTATCGACACGGCGGGGCGCCTGAAAAACACCCCTCCCTAAGACACAATGGAGATCAAAAATGTGGGAGCGGGCTTTGTGTTGTTAGAGGGTTTTGTATTGCAGGCTGAAACTGAGTTCTGCCGACTGGCCTTGTTCCAACAGCTTCAATCCCGGCCTACCCGGCAGGTGATGGGCATTCACCGGATGACTCACCGGCTCGAAGCAGAAAAAATCCAGCCCCGGCGGGCAATACAGCAGGTAATAGTCGCTGCCGGTGGCCTGGCATTCCAGGGTGTAACCCAGGTCTGGCTGCTGGATGACGCAGCGCCCGTCCCACGGGCAAAAACCGTTGTCCACCAGTGTCTCGGGCAACGATTCTGGGTGTTGAAAATCCCACTCGGCGGGTACGGCAGCCAGGCCTGTCGGCAATTTCGCCGCATCACTCATCCATACCTGCGAAGCCTTTGCCTGCAATTGCGTGCCCGGCCTGCGGGGTAGATACGGATGCAATCCCAGCCCATGCCACGTCGCCGTTTCCGCCAGGTGCGTGACGCGCAAGGTGATGCTCAACTTGCCGCCCTTCAACTGAACTCGCTGCTCGGCGCGATACGCAAAGGGTGTGCTGCTGTCCAGTTGCAACACCACTTCGTCTGACGTCTGGCTGACCACCTGCCACACCTGTTGCCAGGCACTGCCATGAATTGGCAGCGGGTCCAGCGGGCTGTTGGGCTCAAGTCCCAACCACCCTGATGGGTTATCAAAGCCACCTTCGGCAACCCGGTTCGACCAGGGCGCCAGCGGGAAGCACGCAAGCTTCCCCGGCAGGCCGCTGGCCAGCGCCTGTTGATCGGTGTGGCGTAGCAACGGCTGGCCGCTGCTGCGTACTGTCCAGTTGACGATACTCCCGCCCAACGCTGGCGCCAGCGTCAGGTGGGTCAGGTTGTCTTCGAGTTCAAGCATCATGAGTGTCAGCAGACCTATTGAATGATGAATGCTTGTGTGGCGAGGGAGCTTGCTCCCGATGGGCTGCGGAGCGGCCCCAAAAAAAGCGGGAGCGCTTCGCACTCCAGCGGGAGCAAGCTCCCTCGCCACAGAAAGCTCCCTTGCCACAGCAGCTCCCTCTCCACAATAGCTCCCTCGCTACACGCAGTGTGGGGCTTATAACACCAACCCCGGCAACCACAACGACAACGCCGGAATGTAGGTCACGGCCATCAGCACCAAAAACAGCACGCCATAAAACGGCAGCAACGCCTTCACGGTCTTCTCGATGCTGACTTTGCCCACCGCCGCCCCCACAAACAACACCGCACCCACCGGCGGGGTGATCAGGCCGATCCCCAGGTTCACCAGCATGATCATGCCGAAGTGCACCGGGTCGACGCCAATCCCCAGGATCACCGGCAGCAAAATCGGCGTGAGGATCAAAATCAGCGGCGCCATGTCCATCACCGTACCCAGCAACAGCAGCATGGCGTTGATGCACATCAGGATCACGTAGCGGTTGTCCGACAGGGTCAGGAACATCGTGGTGATCTTCGCCGGGATCTGCATCAGGGTCATGATGTAGCCGAAGCTGGCGGCGAACGCGATCAGGATCATCACGATGGAGATCGTGCGCACCGTGCGGTGCATCAGCTTGGGCAGCTCGCTCCATTTGTAGTCGCGGTAGATGAACATGGTCACGAAGAACGCCCACAACACCGCAATCGCCGCCGACTCGGTGGCGGTGAAGATGCCCGACAGAATCCCGCCAAGAATGATCACCATGGCCATCAGGCCCCACAATGCGTCGGCGCAGATTTTCAGTGCCTGTTTCAGGGGGATCACTTCGCCTTTGGGGTAGTTGCGCTTTTTCGCGAAGATCAGGCACAGCACCATCAGGCAGGCGCTCATCAGCAGGCCCGGGACCACGCCGGCCATGAACAGCGAGGCGATGGACACGGTGCCGCCCGCCGCCAGGGAGTAGAGCACCGAGTTGTGGCTCGGAGGCGTCAGCAAGGCTTGTACCGAGCCGCTCACGGTGACGGCGGTGGCGAATTCACGGGGATAGCCCTGGCGTTCCATTTCCGGAATCAGCACCGAACCGACAGACGCCGTATCGGCCACCGACGAGCCGGAGATCGCGCCAAAAAACGTCGAGGCCATGATGTTCACCAGGGACAGGCCGCCGCGCACAAACCCCACCAGCACCCCGGCAAACGCCACCAGCCGGCGCGACATGCCGCCCTCGGCCATGATCGCCCCGGCCAGCACGAAGAACGGAATCGCCATCAGCGAAAACTTGTTCACCCCGCCGGCCACCTGAATCATCAGGGCCTGGAACGGAATGTCGATCCACCACGCGCCGATCAGCGCAGAAAGCCCCAGGGCGTAGGCCACCGGCATGCCAATCAGGATCAGGGCGATAAAGCTGCCCAACAGAATCAATGCGTCCATTCAGGCAGCCCCTTCACTTTCTTCAACCAGGTCGAAGCGCACGACCCGACGGTTGCTCTGGTCACCCAGCAGGAGTTTTTCCAGCACAAAAACCAGGGTCAGCAAGCCACCGATCGGGATCGGCATATAGGTGATGCCCACCCGCAAGGTCGGCATGGCGCTCATGAACTGGTTCCAGGTCGACAGGCACAATTTGCTGCCCCAAATCGTCATGAACAGGCAGATGGTTGCCATCAGCAATTGCGAGACGATGCCGACGATTCGGCGTTGGCCGGGCGGCAGGCGGTCGGTGACCATGGCCACCGACATGTGCGCCCCGGCGCGGTAGCTGGCGGCGGCGCCGACAAAGGTGAACACCAGCATCAGCAGGATGGCGGTGGGCTCCGGCCAGCTGGAGCCGGTGCCGAGCACGTAGCGGGCGAAGATGCCCCAGGGAATGATCAGCGCGACGCCGAGAACGGCGAGGCCGGCGATCCAGATGCAGCTCATGTAAATGCGGTCGTTGATGCGCAGCAGTAAATTCTTCATGGCGTTCACCGTAACCGGGCGCGTCGATGCCGACCGCGCCGGGCCTTATCTATGAGAGGAAAAAGGGTTACTCGACGGCTTCGATGCGCTTGATCAGGTCGGCGTAGGGCGCGCCGTACTTGTCGCGAATCGAAGCGGTGGCCTCATAGAACGGTTTTTTGTCGATGTCGATGAACTCGACGCCAGCAGCCTTGAGCTTGGCTTCACTGCTGGCAGACTTGGCGTCCCACAGCTCGCGCTCCTGGATCTGCGCGGCCTTGGCGGTGTTCTTCACCAGCACCTGTTGCTCGGGGGTGAGCTTGTTCCAGGTGATTTTCGACATCACGATGGGCTCGGGCAGAATCAGGTGGCCGGTCAGGCTGTAGAACTTGGCGTTCTGGTAGTGGTTGTGTTCCAGCAGGGTGGGCGGGTTGTTTTCCGCGCCGTCAATCACGCCGGTCTGCAGGGCGCTGAAGATCTCGCCGGTGTCCATGGCAATGCCGTTGCCGCCCATGGCGTTGATGGTTTCGATGAAGATCGGGTTGCCCTGCACGCGGATCTTCATGCCCTTGAGGTCTTCGATCTTGCGCACCGGTTTCTTGGTGTAGAGGTTGCGCGTGCCGCCGTCCATCCAGGCGAGCGCCACCAGGTTGAATTCGGAGTCGGTGATCTTGGCGAGGATTTCATCGCCGATCTCGCCGTCGATGACCTTGCGCATATGCACCTGGTCGCGGAACACGAACGGCATGTTGAACACGTTCACGTCCGGCACCACCGGGCCGACGATGCCGAGGCTGACCCTGGCCATCTGGATCGCGCCGACCTGGGCCTGTTCCACCACTTCCTTTTCCGAGCCCAGCACGCCGCCGGGGAACATCTTGAAGGTCAGGCCGCCGTTGCTTTCGGCCACCAGGGTTTTACCCAGCTGTTCTTCGGCGACGACGGTGGGGTAGCCGGCGGGGTGGATGTCGGCGAATTTGATTTCCAGCGCGTGGGCGGCACCGGCGAAGACGAAGGTGAAGGGGAGTGCGGCGAGGAGCAAAGTGCGTTTGAAGTCCATGGGGTGTCTCTCCAGTCTTGTTATTGTTTTATTCAAGGCACAGCGATGCAGCTAGAGGATGAAGGTCGGCTCCGGCAATCCGGTGACCCCGGGGTTGAGGGCAAACACGCCGCCGGCCAGCGACTGGGCACTGTGGTCGTCGCGGATCGAGGTGACGAACAGGGTGTCCAGGCGGTTGCCACCGAAGGCGCACATGGTGGGTTTTTTCACCGGCACGGCCAGTGAGCGGTCGAGACGGCCGTCGGGGGTAAAGCGGTGGACCAGCCCGGCATCGTTGGCGCAGATCCAGTAGCAACCTTCGGCATCCACGGCGGCTCCGTCGGGGCGGCCGAGGAACTGGTGCATATCCACAAACAGCCGCCGATTGGACGGTGTGCCGCTGTCGATGTCGTAGTCGAAGGCCCAGACCTGCTGGACCAACGGGTGCGAATCCGAGAGGTACATCGTGCGCCCGTCCGGGCTGAAGGCCAGGCCGTTGGGGGTGATGAAGCCGTTGAGTGCGGTGTGAACCGCCCGGCCTGTTTCGTAGCGGTACAGTGCACCGTCGGCTGCATTCTCGGCCATGTTCAGCACCATGCTGCCGGCCCAGAACCGGCCCTGGCGATCACAGCGGCCATCGTTCAGGCGCATGTCCGGGCGGGCGTGCTCGACGCTGGCCAGGGGCGCAGTGTCGAGCCTGCCATCGTTGTGGGGCGTCAGCCGGAAAAACCCGGTTTGCATGCCCGCAACCCAATCGCCCGCCGAGGTGCGGGCGATGCAGGCAAGCATCTGCGGAGCTTTCCAGGCCTGCGCCTGGCCGCTGGTGGCGTTCCAGCGTTGCAGTTCGCCTGTGGGAATATCCACCCAGTACAGGGCGTTTTCCCCGGGTACCCACACCGGGCATTCACCCACGGCGTTGCGGGCGTCGACAATCAGTTCTGCTTGCATGGCCACTCATTCCCTTGGGTTGGTCTGTGGTCAGTCACCGAACGGGCCGGCGGCGCAAAACGCGCCCCCCTGGTACACCCGCGCCGGGTCGTCGGCAGCGGGCATCGGCTGGGCTTCCACCTGTTTGCGGAATACTTCGGAAGAGTCCCGCGGGGTGAAGCCCAGGTGCGCGGCGAAGCGGTTGTCCCACCACACATCGAGGTTATCCGACATGCCGTAGACCACGGTATGCCCGACATTCGGTGTGTACAGCGAGCGTTCGAGCAGTTGGGTGAGGTCGTCGAAGCTCAGCCAGGTGTGCATCATCCGGCGGTTCTGGGGTTCCGGGAACGAGGAGCCGATGCGGATGCTGACGGTCTCGATGCCATAGCGATCGAAGTAGAAACTGGCCATGTCCTCGCCGTAGGATTTGGACAGCCCGTAGTAACTGTCGGGGCGGCGCGGGGAGTGGGCGTCGAGGGCTTCGTCCTGCTTGTAGAAGCCGATCACGTGGTTGGAGCTGGCGAAGATGACGCGCTTGACCCCATGGCGGCGCGCCGCTTCATAGATGTGGAAGATCCCGCAGATGTTCGCGCCCAGCACTTCCTCGAACGAGCGTTCCACCGATACGCCGCCGAAATGCAGGATCGCATCGACGCCTTCCACCAGTTGGTGCACGGCTTGTTTGTCGGAAAGATCGCAAGGCAATACTTCTTCGCTGTCGTCAGCGGCCGGGGCCATGTCGGCGATATCCGACAGGCGCAGTACCTTGGCGTAAGGACGCAGGCGTTCGCGCAAGACTTTGCCCAGGCCACCGGCGGCACCGGTGAGCAGCAAGCGGTTGAACGGGGTAGGGGCGGTTGTGGTGGTCATGGTGATCCCGTTATTGTTGTAGGTTGTCGTATGACTGATCCGAAGTATCCTTAGGGTTTCCTACACTTGTCAACGCACTATTGGTCGAAGTTGATAGAGGCTCATCGCTGTCCTGTGGCGAGGGAGCTTGCTGTGGCAAGAGGGCTTGCTGTGGCGAGGGAGCTTGCTGTGGCGAGGGAGCTTGCTCCCGCTGGAGTGCGAAGCGCTCCCAAGATTTTGGGGCCGCTGCGCAGCCCAGCGGGAGCAAGCTCCCTCGCCACAGCAATCTACCTCCCCACGGCAAGCTCCCCCCACAGCAATCTCCCCCGCCACAAAAGCCTTTCCGGTTGTTTGTAAACCGCTATAACAACGACAGCGGGTAACTGATGAATATCCGGTTCTCATCAAACTCGTTGGTACTGAAATCCCGGCGCATCGTTGCGTTGCGCCAGCGCACATTCAGGTCCCGCAGTGGACCGCTTTGTACCGTGTAGGCCAGCTCCGACTCACGGCCCCACTCCTTGCCATTGGTGATCGCCCCGGTGTGCACGTTATCGCCACTGATGTAGCGGTTCATCATGGTCAACCCGGGAATGCCCAGTACCACGAAGTTGAAGTCGTGCCGCACCTGCCAGGACTTTTCCTTGGCGTTGTCGTAGCTGGCGTTGTAGCTGTCGTTGGCCAGGGTGCCGCCGCTGGTGCCGTTGACCCGCATCCAGGCGCTGTCGCCGGTGAGTTTCTGCAGGCCGATATAGAAGCTGTTGCCTTTGTATTTGGCCGAGAGCAGGGCGAACGCGGTTTTGTTGTCGAGGTCGCCGGCCAGGGCCTTGCCGTCTTCCTTGCCGGTGAAGAACCCGAGGTTGGCGCCCAGGGTCCAGTCGCCCACGGGCTGGCTGTGGGTGAGGTTGAAATACTGTTGCTGGTAGATGTCACTGAGTTCGGCGTACCACACGCCAACCTGGGTGCGCTTGTCGTTGAAGGTGTATTCGCCGCCGCCGAAGTTGAAGCGGTCCGAGGTGAATGCGGCTTTGCCGTTGAGAAACATGTCATCCATGCTCGCGTCGTTGCGCGGGCTGTTGCCGCGAAACTGGCCGCCATACAAGGTCAGGCCGGCGATTTCCCTGGACGTTACCTGGCCGCCACGGAACGTTTGCGGCAGTGAGCGGCCGTCATCCGAGCGCAGGATCGGCAGTACCGGCATCCATTCGCCGACTTTCAATTCGGTGTTCGACAGCCTGGTTTTCAGCGCCACGCCCAGGCGCCCGAAGTTATCGGCAGGGCGGCCATCGCTGCGGGTCGGCAGCAGTTGGGTGCCGGCGGTACCTTTGCCGCCGTCGAGTTTCTGCGAGTACAGGCCCAGCACGTCCAGGCCGAAACCGACGGTGCCTTGGGTGAAGCCGGACCTGGCATCGAGAATGAAGTTTTGCGTCCACTCCTCGGCCTTGCCCTGGGGGTAGGCGGGGTTGGTGAAGTTGCGGTTGAAGTAGGCGTTGCGCAGGTTGAGCGTGGCGGTGGCGTCATCGATGAAGCCTTCTGCCGAGGCGGTGGCGGGGAGGGTAAAGGCCAGGCTGCTCAAACCGATGGCGGCAAAACGGGTGGTGCCGGAGAAATGGCGGACGTGTTGGCTCACAGTGACGCTCCCTTGTCTTTTTGTTGTTTTTATTTTTTGTTATACGTTGTCGTACAACATTGAGGACGATATTTGCGAGGTTTCAGGGGGTTGTCAATCGAAAGTTATACGATGACTCCCTGCGTGAAGGGAGTCAGTGGGGAAGGAGTTATCCCGCTGCAACCATGGGCGGCAAGGTGCCAAGCAGCGAAACGGCGGCTACCGCTGAAACACCTAGTAACCATTCAATCATCACGCTGGCCTTCAAGGCAGGCAGCCGCTGCTCACAGTTGTGAATCCGCAGGCGGTTCAGCAGCGCCAGGGCGAGCATGCCGAACACCAGCAGCACCTTGATCAACAGGATCAGGGCGAACCCTGTGAACAAGGGCGTCGGCCAGAACTGCCCGGTGAGCACCCGCACGTTGATCAATCCGGTCACCAGCAGCCCTGTCACCAGGCCATAACCGATGCCACTGAAGCGCTTGAGGATCGGTTCCAACGGATAGCGGGGCGATTGCCTGAGGATCAACACCAGCAGGAGCAGGCCGCCCAGCCAGGCACCGACACACACCAGGTGCACCACCTGATTGAGGATCAGCAACTGTCCGGCCATGCCATTGAGCATGGCGCCATGGCCCACCGGTGCCAGTGTCGCCAGCAGCAATGCACAGAGCGGCAGGCGCAACGCCTTCCACGGCGTCATCAGGCCCAGCACCAGCAGCACGTTCAGTAGCAAGTGCCAGGTCCAGACCTGGCCGAAGAAGGTTTTGCCCAGCACCAATTGCACGGTCGACCATTCCAGCGCGCCCAGCCCGACACCGGCCATGCTCGCGCTGATCAACAGCAGCCACGCCACCCCCGACACCAATGCCAGCCACGCCAACCCTTGGGTGATGCGCGACAGTTGGCGGTCCAGCACCGGTTGCGGTCCCGCGCCCAGCAGCCAGGGCCTGAACACACAGGCCCCGAACATCAACAGCACGACGATGAAATGCAGGAAACGGCACAGCACCAGCAGGGTGGCCATGGATTATTGGCCGACCTTGAAGCTGTATTCACCGTTGCTCTTGTGGGTATCCACCGAGACCGCGTTCCACACCACTTTGTAGGTGCCGGCGGCCAAGGGTGCGGCCGGTGTCACCACCAATACTTTCTTGTCGGCGTCCGGGGTTTCCAGGCCCTTGATCGCGACTTCGGTGCCGTCCTTGCTCAGGGATACCTTGGTGAAGGTCGCTTCAACGCCTTCGCTGAACGTCAGGCGCAGGTCCTTGGGCGCGGCGACGCTGCTGTCGGCGGCAGGCTCCGAGCTTTTCAGGTGGGCGTGGGCAAACGCGGCCGAGGCGCCCAGCAGGGAAGCGAGCAGGGCAACGGTGGTGAGGGTCTTCTTGATCAACATTGTTCAATACCTTCAGGTGAGAGTCAGTCGTTCGGTAGTGCCATGTGCAACAAGGGGAAGGGCTTGCCTTCGCCATCGACGGGCGAGCGGCCGGTCTGGATAAAACCATAGTGCAGGTAGAAACCCACGGCCTGTGGATTCTGCTCGTTCACGTCGACCCGCAGGGTGTCGTGGCGGGCGCGTACGAAGTCCAGCAACTGGCGACCGATGCCCTGGCCGCGTCGGTTCGGGTCGATAAACAGCATCTCGACATTATTGCCGCCGGTGCCGACGAAGCCGCCAATGCCTTGGGTATCTTCGTACACCCACACTTCAAGTGCGGGCATCGGCAGGTAGCAGTCGCGTACCAGGGGCAGCAGGCGCTGGATGTCGTCTTCGCTGAGAAAGTCATGGGTGGCGCGCACCGAGCGTTCCCACAGTGCACCCAGCACCGGGTCGTCGCACGCGCTTCGCTGTCGAATAGTCATGGGGGATGATCCTTCGAGGGGATGGCGATGCTAACCAATCCGCTATCGGCGGGGAAGGTTCTTGTACGAAGTTTCACAGTGGCGTGTCGCCGCGATCTAGAGCGGATGGTAGTCTTGAAGTCATGTTGTTGTCAGGGAGCCCTTATGGGCAATCACAAGATCGGTATTCGTCGGGTCAACGTCGAAAAGATTCTGCTGGCGGCTGAAAAGGTCTTCGCCGAGAAGGGCTATGGCAGCACCGCCATGGCCGACATCGCTGAAGAAGTGCAACTGCCGCGCTCCAACCTGCATTACTACTTCAGTACCAAGAGCGAGCTGTACAGCGCGGTGTTGTTCGACCTGCTGGAGGTGTGGAAGCAGGACGCCTTGTGCTTCGAGATGTTCGACGACCCGCGGGTGGTGCTCAGCAGCTACATCCGCGCCAAGATGCAACATTCCCGCAGCCGGCCTTATGGTTCGAAAGTCTGGGCGAATGAAATCATCCACGGCGCGCCAACCCTGGGGGAGGCGCTGGATGTGAGCCTGTATGACTGGGCCAAGATGAAGGAAGCGAAGATTCGCCAGTGGGTGGAGGACAAGCGGATTTTGCCGGTGGAGCCGTCGAGCCTGCTGTATATGATCTGGGCGTCGACCCAGCACTATGCCGACTTTGATCATCAGGTGAAGATCCTGAATGACCATCAGCCGTTGTCGGACATGCAGTTTGAGCGGGCGGTGCAGACGGTGACGAGTGTGATCCTGCGGGGGATCGGGTTGGAGCCCTAGATCGTTCCCACGCTCCGCGTGGGAATGCCGCCTGGACGCTCTGCGTCCGCTCTTAAGGTCGTGACGCGGAGCGTCAACGGATGCATTCCCACGCGGAGCGTGGGAACGATCATTCAGGCTACACCGCCTCGCGGTAGGGGTTCCTCGGATCCTGCGTCCAGTTCAAAAACGGCTTCCCGGTATCCACCGGCACCATCTCGATACAGTCCGCCACCGGGCAGGTGATCTGGCACAGGTTGCACCCCACGCACTCATCATCGATCACCTCGTATTTATGTGTCCCATCCGCCTGCTTCAAGCTGGCAATCGCCTGGTGCGACGTATCTTCACAGGCAATATGGCAACGCCCACAGCCAATACATGCCGCCTGGTCAATTTTGGCGATCACCTGGTAATTGATATCCAGGTACTTCCAATCCGTCGTATTGCCCACCGCCCGCCCGGAAAATTCCTGCAGGCTGCTGTAACCCTGGCTGTCCATCCACCGCGACAGCCCGTCCTTCATTTCTTCGACAATCCGAAACCCATGCAGCATCGCCGCCGTGCACACCTGCACCGCGCCGCAGCCCAGCGCGACGAATTCCGCTGCATCGCGCCAGTTGCCAATCCCGCCAATCCCGCAGATCGGCAAGCCTTGTGTCTGTGGGTCCCGGGCAATCTCCGCCACCATGTTCAGCGCAATCGGTTTCACCGCCGAGCCGCAGTAACCCCCGTGGGTGCTTTGGGTGCCGACCATCGGCAGGGCGACCATGCGCTCCAGGTCGACACTGGTGATGGAGTTGATGGTGTTGATCAGCGACACCGCATCCGCGCCCCCGCGATACGCTGCCCGCGCCGCCACGCGTATGTCGGTGATGTTCGGCGTGAGCTTGACGATCACCGGCAGCGAGCAATAGGTCTTGCACCAGCGCGTCACCTGTTCCACATACTCCGGCACCTGGCCCACCGCCGCGCCCATGCCGCGTTCCGGCATGCCGTGGGGGCAGCCGAAGTTCAGCTCGATGCCGTCACAGCCGGTGGCTTCCACCAGTGGCAGGATGTGCTTCCACGACTCCTCAACACACGGCACCATCAATGACACGATCAGCGCGCGGTCCGGCCAGTCCTTTTTCACCTGGGTGATTTCCCGCAGGTTGATCTCCAGGGAGCGGTCGGTAATCAGCTCGATATTGTTGATGCCGAGCACTTCACGGTTGGCACCAAAGTGCGCCGAGTAGCGCGATGAGACGTTGACCGCGGCCGGGTCTTCGCCGAGGGTTTTCCAGACCACGCCGCCCCAGCCTGCTTCAAAGGCGCGGACCACGTTGTAGGCCTTGTCGGTAGGCGGCGCGGAGGCCAGCCAGAACGGATTGGGGGCTTTGATACCGGCGAATACAATCGAGAGATCGGCCATTACGCAGCCTCCACATTCAGCATGAGTTGGGCGTGCATGGCTTGCGCGGCCAGCTTGCCATGTTGCACGGCCTGGACGGTGAGGTCCTGGCCGAGGCTGACGCAATCGCCGCCGGCGTACACACCGGGGATGCTGGTGCGCAGCTGTTCGTTGACGAAGATCCGATCGCCCTGGCGTTGCAGTTGGTGGGCCAGCGGGTCGTGCAGCGCCTCGTCGTCGAAGCCTTGGCCGATGGCCTTGAAGATCGCGTCGGCGGCCAGTTCGAAGGTCTCGCCGGTGGCTTGCAGGCGGCCATCGACCATGCGGGTGCGGGCGAAACGCATGCCGCGCACATGGCCCTGGTCGTCGAGCAACACTTCTTCGGGCTGGGCCCAGGTCAGCAGGCGTACCTGGTTGGCCTTGGCGATGTCCTGCTCATGGCCGGTGGCGCCCATTTCAGCCAGGCCACGGCGATACACCAGGTTGACGTCACGAGCACCGAGGCGGGCCATTTGCACCGCCATGTCGATGGCCGTGTTGCCGGCGCCGAGCACGATGCAACGGTCGGCCAGGGGCAGTTGACTGAGGTCGTCGGCCTGGCGCAGTTCACGGATGTAGTCGGTGGCGGCGAGCAGGCCGGGGGCGTCCTCGTGTGGCAGGCCGAGCTGTTTGCTGGCAGCCAGGCCAAGGCCGAGGAACACTGCATCGAACTGCTGGTGCAGTTCGCTCAAGGTCAGGTTGTCGCCCAGGCGCTGGCCGTGACGGATCTCGATGCCGCCAATTTGCAGGAGGAAATCCAGTTCCTTTTGCGCGAAGTCATCCACCAGCTTGTACTTGGCGATCCCGTATTCATTCAGGCCGCCGGCTTTTTCCCGGGCTTCGAAAATCACCACGTCATGGCCGTGCAAGGCGCTGCGATGGGCGCAGGACAACCCCGCAGGCCCGGCGCCGACCACCGCGATGCGTTTGCCAGTGGGCGCGGCGCGCTGGAACGGGTGTTCGCTGAAGTGCGCGTTGTCCACCGCGTAGCGCTGCAACAGGCCGATCAGCACCGGGGCGCATTCCTCGGCATTGTTGCGCACGCAGGCTTGCTGGCAGAGGATTTCCGTCGGGCAGACCCGGGCGCAACTGCCGCCGAGGATATTCGCCGAGAGAATCTTCTGCGCGGCGCCCTGGACGTTCTCCGTGTGGATATTGCGGATGAACGACGGGATATCGATCTCGCTGGGGCACGCGTTAACGCACGGCGCGTCGTAGCAGTAGAGGCAGCGCGAGGCTTCCAGTTGGGCTTGCCGGGCATTGAGCGGCGGCGCCAGGTCGGTGAAATGCGCGGCGAGGGCCGCCGCATCTTCATGGGGGTGGGGAAGATGGTTCAGGGTCTGGATCACGGTATTGGCCTCACGGTTTTTGAGGTGCTGCCTCTGGTGGGCAGTGGTTTTTTTGTTGCCGGTACCGGCCTCTTCGCGAGCAAGCCCGCTCCCACATTCGACTGCATTTATCCTGTTGGAATGGGGGCGAATGTGGGAGCGGGCTTGCTCGCGAATGGCGGCCTCAGCGTTTCACAGCAACCGGCCTGGAACGCTCCGCCCGCTTGCCCAACTGCTCAAACACCGGCGGATACGTCGGCCGTTCGATATACCGACCCGCACCCCGTTCGGCGCGCAAATCCCCATCCGCCCAGACCAGCTTGCCCTGGCTGATGGTATGGCTCGGCACGCCGCGCACGGTCTTGCCTTCGAAGATGTTGAAGTCGACTTTCTGGTGGTGAGTCTTCGCGGAAATGGTCCGTGTGCCTTGCGGGTCCCACAGCACCAGGTCAGCATCGGCCCCCACGCGGATCGCTCCTTTGCGTGGATACAGGTTGAAGATCTTCGCGGTGTTGGTAGACGTCAGCGCAACGAATTCCTGCATCGACAAGCGCCCAGTGTTCACGCCCTCATCCCACAACAGCGCCATGCGGTCTTCGATACCGGCAGTGCCATTGGGAATTTTGCTGAAGTCATCCCGCCCGGCGGCTTTTTGCTCGGCGCAGAAGCAGCAATGGTCGGTGGCGGTGGTGTGCAGGTTGCCCGATTGCAAGCCATGCCACAGTGCCTCCTGATGCCCGCGCGGGCGGAAGGGCGGGCTCATCACATAGCCGGCGGCGGTCTGCCAGTCGGGGTGTTGATACACGCTGTCGTCCAGCAGCAGATGCCCGGCCAATACTTCGCCGTACACCGGCTGGCCCTTGCTGCGGGCGTAGGTGATTTCATCCAGCGCTTCCTTGGTGGACACGTGCACCAGGTACAGCGGCGTGCCGATGGTTTCGGCAATCCTGATCGCCCGGCTGGCGGCTTCACCTTCCACCTGCGAAGGCCGCGACAACGGATGCGCTTCAGGCCCGGTAATGCCCTGGGCCATCAGCTTGCGTTGCAGGTGATACACCAGCTCGCCGTTTTCGGCATGCACCGTCGGTACCGCACCCAGTTCCAGGCAGCGTTCGAAGCTCGCCACCAAGGTGTCGTCGGCGGCCATGATCGCGTTCTTGTACGCCATGAAATGCTTGAAGCTGTTGATGCCGTGTTGGCTCACCAGCTCGGCCATTTCCTCGCGGACCTGCTCGCTCCACCAGGTAATGGCGACGTGAAAGCCGTAGTCGGACGCCGACTTCTCGGCCCAGCCGCGCCACTGATGGAAGGCTTCCAACAGGGATTGCTGCGGGTTGGGAATCACGAAGTCGATGATCGACGTGGTACCGCCCGCCAACCCGGCGGCCGTGCCACTGAAAAAATCTTCACTGGCCACGGTGCCCATGAAGGGCAACTGCATATGGGTGTGGGGGTCGATGCCGCCGGGCATCAGGTATTGACCGCTGCCGTCGAGTATCTCGGTGCCGGCGGGAATATCCAGATCAGTGCCAATGGCGCGAATTAGACCGTCTGCGCATAAAACATCGGCTCGGTAACTTTCATCATGGGTAATAACGGTAGCGCCACGGATCAACAGCGACATGTCGAGTTCCTCACAGGCTTGACCGGCTTGTGCCAGTTCTAAGTGTTGTCATGCATCGCGCCGCTTGAAAATTAATTCCTGTCAGCGGTGACAGGAATAGAAACTAGCCCGAGTTTTTCGAATGAGCAAGAATATTTTTTATAAGCTTATGTCTGTAATAACTTATTGAATTTTAACGATAAAAAATCAAAATCACCAAAATGTAGCGGCCTCTCACCATTTTGACGCACTTGACAGGTTCCCAATATGAGCAACATTTCCTATTGCAAATCAGACGCTTGAGACATGCCTCTTGACGGGGCCGGTAAATAAAAATAATTGTGTTGCACCAGATTGAGTCCTGATGGTTCGGACAACTTCTGCGTTATTTGGCCTGAGTAACGCTGAAAGTAACGAGGGGCTCTTCGGTCGAGACAATAAAGCTGATAAACATCAGCAAGTTATACAAGCGGTGCGGGCAGGTTGACGGTTTACGGCACGGTTATTGAGTGCGGTGGCGGTTGGCCGGGTCCCGGATGTCATGTTGTCAACGAGGTACTCCGGCCATCCCGTGCACGTCACGGGATGAGCAAAAATAATTCGAAAAAACCGTGGAGCGGCCATGCAACAGAACAGATCGCAAGTCATTGAGCGCAACGGCCTGTACGAACTCGACGCCGGCCCCGACGTCCTCGACAGCCCCCGCTACAACCACGACATGGCACCGACCAAGGTGCGCGAACGCACCTGGAACAAGTGGCACATCACCGCGCTGTGGATCGGCATGTCGGTGTGTGTGCCGACCTACACCCTGGGCGGCGTGCTCACCGCGTACTTCGGGTTGTCGGTGGGCGAGGCGCTGATGGCGATCCTGCTGGCCAATATCGTGGTGCTGATCCCGCTGACCCTCAACGCCTTCCCCGGTACCAAGTACGGCATCCCGTTTCCGGTGTTGCTGCGCTCGTCCTTCGGCGTGCTCGGCTCCAACGTGCCGTGCCTGATCCGCGCGCTGGTGGCGTGTGGCTGGTTCGGTATCCAGACGATGTTTGGCGGCCTGGCGATCCACCTGTTCCTGGGGTCGATTTTCGAGGGTTGGAAATCCCTTGGCGGCACCGGTGAAGTGATCGGCTTCATGATCTTCTGGACCCTGAACCTGTGGGTGGTATTGCGTGGCGCCGAGTCGATCAAATGGCTGGAAACCCTGTCGGCACCGCTGCTGGTGGCGGTGGGTATCGGGCTGCTGGTGTGGGCGCTGCCGAATGTGTCGCTGACCGAGCTGATGGCGATCCCGCCCAAACGTCCCGAAGGCGCCAGCCTCACCGGCTACTTCATGGCGGGCCTGACGGCGATGGTGGGTTTCTGGGCCACCTTGTCGTTGAACATCCCCGACTTCAGCCGCTACGCCAAAAGCCAGAAAGACCAGATCCTCGGGCAGATTTTCGGCCTGCCGCTGACCATGTTCCTGTTCGCCGCCCTCGGCGTGATCATGACCGCCGCCTCGGTAAAACTGGTGGGCGTCAGCGTCTCCGATCCGGTGACCCTGATCGGCCATATCCAGAGCCCGGTGTGGGTGGCCGTGGCGATGGCGCTGATCATCATCGCCACCTTGTCCACCAACACCGCGGCGAACATCGTCTCGCCCACCAACGACTTCCAGAACATCGCCCCCAAGCTGATCAACCGCACCACAGCGGTGGTGCTCACCGGCCTGGTGGGCCTGGCGCTGATGGCCCACGAACTGCTGAAAAAGCTCGGGCTGATCATTTCCGACGTGAGCCTGGAAACCGTCTATTCCAACTGGTTGCTGGGTTACTCAAGCCTCTTGGGGCCGATCGCCGGGATCATGGTGGTGGACTATTTCATCATCAAGAAACAGCAACTGGACCTCGCCGGTTTGTATCGCGATGACGTGTACCCGGCGTGGAACTGGCATGGCTTCCTGGCGTTTGGCGTGCCGGTGGTGTTGACGTTGCTGTCCCTGGGCAGCGACGCGTTCAGCTGGTTCTACAGCTATGGCTGGTTCACCGGCTCGGCGCTCGGTGGCCTGTTGTATTACGCCCTCTGCATGAAGCGCGGGGCTCGTGTGGTCGCCGTGAAAACACCGCTTTAATCGATGTGGAATGCAATCAAATGTGGGAGCGGGCTTGCTCGCGAATACGGTGTGCCAGTCGCCAGATGTGTTAGCTGAATCACCGCCTTCGCGAGCAAGCCCGCTCCCACATTTTTGATCGCAGTCCTCCAGTGAGAGTCTGGTCAAATTTATAAGAACTACTGCCTGAGGAGACCCCCATGAACGCTGCCATAGACGTTCTGCAATCCACCCATCAGCACATCAACCGCGATCGTCTGTGGCTGTCCCTGATGGAACTCGCCAAGCTCGGCGCCACCCCCAAGGGCGGCGTCTGCCGCCTGGCCCTGACCGACCTCGATCGCCAGGCCCGCGACCTGTTTGTGAAGTGGTGCGAGGAAGCGGGCTGTACCGTGACCATCGATGGCGTCGGCAATATCTTCGCCCGCCGGCCGGGGCGCAATCCCCAGTTGCCGCCGGTGATGACCGGCAGCCATATCGACACCCAGCCCACCGGCGGCAAGTTTGATGGCTGTTTTGGCGTGCTGGCGGGCGTTGAGGTATTGCGCACCCTCAATGACCTGAAGGTGGAAACCGAAGCGCCGCTGGAAGTGGTGGTGTGGACCAACGAAGAAGGCTCGCGCTTTCCTCCCTGCATGATGGGCTCCGGGGTGTTTGCCGAGAAATTCACCCTGGTCGACACGCTGGCCAAGACGGATGCCGATGGCGTGACCGTGGGCGATGCGCTGAATGCCATTGGGTATGCCGGATCACGCCCGGTGAGCGGGCACAAGGTGGGCGCATATTTCGAAGCACATATCGAGCAAGGTCCGATTCTTGAGGATGAAAAGAAAACCATCGGTGTGGTGCTGGGCGCCCTTGGCCAGAAATGGTTCGACCTGAAACTGCGGGGTGTCGAGGCGCATGCGGGGCCGACCCCGATGCACCTGCGCAAGGATGCCCTGGTCGGTGCCGCGGCCGTGGTGGCTGCAGTTAACGCGGCGGCGTTGGGTCATCAGCCTCACGCCTGCGGCACCGTCGGTTGCCTGCAAGCGTATCCGGGCTCACGCAACGTCATTCCTGGCGAAGTGCGCATGACCCTGGACTTCCGCCATCTGGAACCGGCGCGGCTGGATTCGATGATTGCCCAGGTGCGCAAAGTGATTGACGAAACCTGCGCCAAGCACGGCCTCACGTTCGAGATGACACCCACCGCTGACTTCCCGCCGCTGTACTTCGACAAAGGCTGCGTGGATGCCGTGCGTGATGCGGCCAATGGGTTGGGGTTGTCCAACATGGATATCGTGAGCGGGGCAGGGCATGACGCGATTTTCGTCGCGGAACTGGGGCCCGCGGGGATGATCTTTGTGCCGTGTGAAGGTGGCATCAGCCATAACGAAATCGAGAACGCGGCGCCGGATGATTTGGCGGCGGGGTGTGCGGTGTTGCTGAGGGCGATGGTGGCAGCTTCGGTGGCAATCGCCAGCGGTAAGTTGGCTGCCTGAGTACGTCCAGTCACTGCGATAAAATGTGGGAGCGGGCTTGCTCGCGAAGGCGGTGTGTCAGCCAGCATATCCGGTGCTGACCCACCGCCTTCGCGAGCAAGCCCGCTCCCACAGTTGATCACTGTCGTTCTTGAGACAGGTATCAGGCGTCGGGCTTCCAGCCTCCGCCCAGCGCCGTCACCAAACCCACACTCGCCTGCAACTGCCGCGTCTGCACCGCCTGCAACGTGCGCTGCGCCTGCAACGCCGCCGTCTGCGCCGTCACCACATCCAGATAGCTCACAGCCCCCGCCTGGTAACTGTTCATCGCCAGTGCCTGTGTGTGTTCGGCGGCATTCGCGGCGGCTTGTTCGTCCATCGCCTCCTGCTGCAAGTCGCGCAGTTGCCCAAGGTTGTCTTCCACCTCACGCACGGCTCTTAACACCTGGCTGCGATAGTGCGCCGAAGCCTCTTCAAACTCCGCCTTGGCCTGGCGCTCATTGGCGCTCAACCGGCCGCCATCAAAGATCGGCAGATTCACCAGCGGCCCCAGCGCCCAATACCGATTGGCGGCGGAGAACAAGTTGCCCACACCTTGGGTCTGCCCGCCAATCAAGCCGGTCAAACTGAAATCCGGGTACCACGCCGCCTTGGCCACGCCGATATTCGCGTTGGCCGCAAACACCCGTCGCTCGGCTGCCGCGATATCCGGCCGGCGTTGCAGCAGGTGGCTCGGCAGTTGTTGCGGAATCCCCGGCAGCGCGATCAATTGCTGGCTCGGCGGCAGCTGGAATTCACTGGCGGATACGCCCACCAATTCACCAATCGCATGCTCGGTGAGATTGCGTTGACCGCGCACATCGTCAAGCTGCGCCTGTGCTTCAGCCAGCTGATTCTGCGCCCGGGTCAGGTCGAGCTCCGAGGCGATCTGCCCCTCGTACCGGCTGCGGGTCAGTTTCAGCGCCTGGCCAAAATCATCCAGCGAACTGCTGAGAATCCGGCTCTGGGCATCCAGTCCGTTGAGCTGCACGTACAGCGTCGCCAACTGATGCTGCAGGCTCAGGCGTGCCACCGCCAAATCATCCCCGGAGGCTTGGGCCTGTGCATCGCCAGCCGCCACCTGGTTGCGGATTTTGCCCCACAGATCCAGATCGAAGCTCAGCGCGAACCCCGCCGTGTTGCTGTTGTACACCGAAGGCTGGGTATCACCCCGCAGTGGCCGATTGTCCGATTGCCGCTGGCGCAACGGTTGCGCGCTGGCGGTTATTTGCGGGAACAGCCCGGCATGCAACTGGCTGGCATACGCCTGGGACGCATCGAAATGCGCCAGCGCCGCCGCCAGGTCCGGGTTGGCCTTGAGCAGTTGTTCCTGCAGGTCGTTCAGGTGCGGGTCCTGATACAGCTGCCACCACTTCGGCGCCAGTTGGTCGGACGGTTGCGCGCTGTGCCACGGGCCGTCGCTGGTCTGTTCGCGGTACTTGGCCGGCAGGTCGATGGTCGGCGCCTTGTAGGTGGGCGCCAGCGAGCAACCGTGCAGTGCCACCAATACCAGGGCCGCGAGGGGTTTAAGCCTTGGACGCATGGGCACCTCCGGCATCGGCCATTTGCACGGCGTCGCCTTCGCGCAGTGCGTCGGGTGGGTTGTCGACTACGCGATCGGCGGGTTTCAGGCCCTGGTCAATCACCAGGCGCTCGCCGAGGTCGAGGCCGATGTGGATGTCTTGCAGGTGCACGTGGTTCTTGGCGTCCAGTACCGCGACCTGGGTGCCTTCGGCGCGGAAGATCAGGGCGCTGGCCGGGATGCTCACGCCATGGGTATCCGCCGGAATCGCCAGGGTGGCTTCGGCGTAGTCGCCGGGCAGCAACTTGCCGTCCGGGTTGTCGGCCACGAACTGTGCGAGCAGGGTGCCGGAGCGGCGGTCGATGGCGGTGGAGTCGCCCATCAGCTTCGCGCTGAAGTGTTCGCCGGGGTGCTCGGGTACCGTCAGTTGGGCGGCCAGCCCGGGATGAATCACCGCGGCGTAGTTCTGCGGCACCGGCACGTAGAGGCGCAGTTGGTGGGTGTCGGCGATGTCGAACAGTTCCGGATCGCTGTCGCTGTCAGCCTTGATCAACTGGCCGATGTCGGTGTTGCGCGCGGTGATCACACCGGCGAATGGCGCGCGAATGGTCTTGTAGTCTTCCAGCGCCGAGAGCCGCGCATAGTCAGCCTCAGCGGCCTGGGCGTTGGCCTTGGCGGCCAGGGCATTCGAGGTTTTTTCATCGGCCTCCTGGCGCGATACCGAATGGCTGTCCAGCAGGTTTTTCCAGCGGGTGGCGGTGGTTTGCGCCAGGCGTGCATTGGCCTGCTCCTGCACCATGCGCGCGTGGGTTTGCGCCACTTGCTGGTCGAGGTCGGGGCTGTCGATCTCGGCGAGAATCTGCCCGGCCTTGACCTGGCTGCCGATGTCGACTTTCCAGTCTTTCAGGTAACCGCTGACCCGCGCATGAATCGGTGCCTTGCTCCAGGCTTCCAGATGCGCGGGCAGGCGCAGGGTGTCGCCGGCCGCGTTCTGTTTGGGCTGGAACACCAGCACCTGCGGCACGGCGGCGGTTTCGGTCCAGGCGGTGACGGATTTTTCATGCATCGTACGGGCGTGCAGGCCGTTGGCGACCAACAGGGCGGCCAGTGTCAGGCCGCCGACACCCATGAGCATCAGACGCTTGCGCGAGGGTTTGTGATCAGACGACATGTGAAGTTTCTCCAGCAGCAGCGCGAGTAGGGTGACGACCGTGGACCAGGCTGAAGACCACGGGTACAAACAGCAAAGTGGCAGTGGTGGCGAGGATCAGGCCGCCGATCACGGCACGTCCCAGCGGCGCGTTTTGTTCTTCGGACAAGGCCAGCGGCAACATGCCGATGATCATCGCCAGGGCGGTCATGCAGACCGGGCGGAAACGGGTGTAGCCGGCTTCCAGTGCGGCCTTGAGTGCATCGCCATGTTCGGCCAGGCGCTCTCGGCAGAAGCTCACCACCAGGATCGAGTTGGCGGTGGCCACGCCCATACAGAGGATGGCCCCCGTGAGTGCGGGCACCGACAATGACGTGCCGCTGAGGAACAGCATCCAGACGATTCCCGCGAGCGCTGCCGGCAGTGCGGTGATGATCACGAACGGGTCGGTCCAGGACTGGAAGTTGACCACGATCAGCAGGTAGATCAGCACCACCGCACCGAGCAGGCCGAAGCTCAAGCCGTTGAACGCTTCATGCAGCGCATCGATCTGCCCGTGCAGGCTGATGGTCGCGCCTTTGGGGCGCATCGGGGCCATGTCGTTCAGCACTTTTTGCACATCGCTGGCGACGCCGCCGAGGTCGCGGCCTTGCACGTTGGCGTACAGGTCCAGGGTCGGCTCGATGTTGTAGTGGGTCACCACCGCCGGGCTTTGTACCCGCGAGATGGTCGCCACGCCGCCGAGGATCTGCGACTGACCATCGGCACCGGTTACCGGCAACGCTTCCAGGGACGGCAGGCTGTCGAGGCGGTATTGCGGGGTGGCTGCCACGATCGAATACGACACGCCGTTGGCCGGGTTGAGCCAGAACGTTGGTGCGGTTTGCGAGCTGCCGGCCAGGGACGCAACCATGCTGTTGGTTACGTCACGCTCGGTGATGCCCAGGCCGTTGGCACGCATGCGGTCCACGTTGACTTGCAGTGACGGGTAGCCGGTGGACTGCTGGATGCGCAGGTCGGCAATGCCCGGTATGTGTTTCAGGCGACGTTCCAGTTCGATGGCGTAGGCGCGGTTTTCTTCATCGCTGCGCCCGGAGATTTTCACGTCCAGCGGGGCCGGCGAACCGAAGTTGAGGATCTGGCTGCTGATGTCTGCCGGGAGGAATGCGAACTGGCTGCCGGGGAAGCTTTCGGGCAACGCTTCACGCAGTTTTTTCACGTAGTCGGCGGTGGGCGCATGGTCCTTTTTCAGGGTGACCTGGATATCGCCGTCCTGTGGGCCGATGGTGCCACTGCTGCTGTAGGCCATGTCGATGCCGCTCAGCGGGATGCCGATGTTGTCGACGATGGTGTCCAGTTCGTCGGCCGGAACGATCTCGCGAATCCGCGCTTCGATCCGGTCAAAGGCCGCCGCGCTCTCTTCGATGCGTGTGCCCAGCGGCAAGCGCACGTGCAGGGCCATGGCCCCGGCGTCGGTGGCCGGGAAGAAGTCCTGGCCCAGGCTTGGCAGCAGCAGGAACGAGGCGAGGATGCACGCCAGGAAGCCGATGATGAAGCGCTTGCGGGCGCCGAGGGCCAGGGTCAGCAGGCCGTGATAAACGTCCCGCACGTTGGAGAAGTGACGCTCAAAACCCTGCTGGAAATTCAGCACCGATTGCAGCACCGCGTTGCGCTGCGGTTTGTGCTGGTCGCCCTCGTGATGGTTGATGAATTCATCTTCCGGGTGATGACCTTCACCTTGCTCCGGCACGTGCGGCTTGAGCAGGAACATCGCCAGGGTCGGCACCAGGGTCCGCGACAGAATGAACGAGCTGGCCATGGCGAAAATCACCGCCAATGCCATCGGGCGGAACAGGTAGCCGGCGATGCCTTGCAGCATGAACATCGGCACAAATACGATGCAGATACACAGCAGGGACACGAACGCCGGGCCGACGATTTGCTTGGCGCCGTCGAGGATCGCGTCCTTCACCGCCTTGCCTTGTTCCAGGTGCCAGTTGATGTTCTCGATGGTCACTGTGGCGTCGTCCACCAGGATCCCCACCGCCAACGCCAGCCCGCCGAGGGTCATGACGTTGAGGGTTTGCCCGGTGGCCGCCAGCAGGGCGATGGCCGACAGCACCGCGAGGGGAATCGACGCGGCGATGATGATGGTCGAGCGCCAGCTGCCGAGGAACAGCAGGATCATCGCACTGGTCAGCAAGGCGGCGATGATGCCTTCCTGGGCCACGCTGCCCACCGACTGTTTGACGAACACCGAGGCGTCGCCGAGCAGTGAGGTCTTCAGCGACGGCGGCAGGGTTTCATTGATGCGCGGCAGCATCTGGCGGATGCCGTCGATGATCGACAGGGTGGAGATGCTGCCGTTTTTCAGGGCCGGCATCAGCACCGCACGGTGGCCGTCGACGCGCACGATGTTGGTCTGCGGCGGCGAGCCGTCACGCACGTGGGCCACCTGGCCGATGGTGATGATCGCACCGTCGACTGTCTTGATCGGCAAGTCGTTGAGCTCATCAATCGCCTTGGGGCTGTTGTTGAGCAAGATCGTGTATTCGTTGGGGCCGAGTTTGGCGGTACCCACCGGGATGATCTGGTTTTGCAGGGCCAGGGCGTTGCCCACGTCCTGTGCCGAGAGGCCTTTGGCGGCCAGCGCCTGGGGGTCAAGGTCGAGGGTGATCTGGCGTTGCTTGCCGCCCATTGGCGTGGGCATGGCCAGGCCGGGCAGGGCGCTCAGGGGCAAGCGGATGTTGTTCTGCACCAGGTCGCGGATCTTCGCTTCCGACAAGCTGGGGCTGGAGAACGCCATCTGCAGAATCGGCACCGTAGAGGCGCTGTAGTTGAGGATCAGCGGCGGCGTAATGCCCGGTGGCATCTGCTTGAGCACGGTTTGTGACACCGCTGTTACCTGGGCGTTGGCGGTGCGGATATCCACGCCGGGCTGGAAGAAAATCTTCACGATGCCCATGCCGGGTAACGACTGCGATTCAATGTGCTCGATGTCGTTGACGGTGGTACTCAGGGAGCGTTCGTAGGTGTAGATCACGCGACCGGCCATGGCGTCCGGAGACAGGCCGTTGTACTGCCAAACCACCGCAACGACGGGGATGCCAATATCGGGAAATACGTCAGTGGGGGTACGCAAGGCCGCCATGGGCCCGATGATGCAGATGAAAATTGCCAGCACGATAAACGTGTAGGGCTTGAGCAGTGCGGTCTTTACCAGCCCGAGCATGCCGTAACCTCCAAAGGAGTTGGATTGCAAACGCTCGCAGTCTTGACGGACCCACCTAACACGCACCTTTCAGCCAGGTGAAGGAAGATTTAGTTAACGGCTGAAGATCCTTTCATATGTATTCATTTGTTCAACAATGGTGACAGTAACAAGCTGGATACCGATCGAACGGGAGCTGTTTCGCCTGTTCACTCTTTATCCATTTGGAGTTCTGCCATGTCTCTCAAACCCTTGTTGTTGATCCCGGCCTTGAGTGCGGTCCTGTTGTTGTCGGCGTGTGCCGGCCCGATGCCGAAGGCGGACCCGAGCGAAGCCTGGATAGGCTTGCAAGAGGAGGCACCCAACGACCTGATGGCCGAGCGGGTAGACGGTAAAAACATTAATGATGGCCGCTACTTCGAAGTGAAACCCGGCGCGCATCGCCTGGACGTCACCTTGTTTGAAGAAGAGGCGGGGGATGATAACCAGCAGGATTGTCGCGGGCATGTGACCTACGGCAACTTCAAGGCCGGCGAGCATTACACCCTGGTGGAATCCAGCCTGGGTACGACGGTGCGTGCCGAGTTGAAGGATAGCCACGGCAAGGAATTGGCGCAGACCGAAGACTTCAGTTGCATGCCTGGCTAAGGCGTCAGGCGTGGTGCCCGGCGGGTTTGTGCAGCTTGCCGGGTGCTGCGGGTTTTACGTGTGGGTGATGGTGCCGGCGGGTCACGCGCATCACGCCCCACAGCATGGCGGCGGCGACGGCCAGCCAGCCACAGATCAAAAGCAGAATCGTTGTTGTCAGGCTCATAAGTGCCTCCTTTCGCCCGGTGCCGGGCACACACTGTCTTCTCAATGGACAGTCTAGCTATCCGCAGGTTGCCTGCTATTGACCAATGGTCGTGTGCGTCCAACTTGTTTGCTCTATCGCCGGCCTTTTACTGCGCTGCAAGGCTATACCCGCGCCCCGGAGCGTCCTATGATCAGGGCCCACGTCGACCGTTGATCAAGTGAGTGAAGAAGTTGCGGTTTCCCTCGAACATTAAAACCTCCTGGTGGGTCGCCGCCTGTTTCATGGGGCTGGCGGCCTGTTCCACGCATCCAAAACCCACGAGCATCCCGGGCCTGCCGGAGAGTGTCGAGCTCAAGGGCGTGCCGGCGTTTCGCGGTGAGACTTACCTCGGTGGCCCAGCCGCTCTTGCCAGCATGCTGTCTCAACAAGGCATTGTGATTACACCGGGGCTATTGGATAAGCCACTGCATTTGCCGGGCGCTGAAGCGGACCTTGAGCGCAACATGCAGGTGCTGGCCCGTGAATACGGGATGTTGGTGTACCCGCTGGAAGATCAGCTGCCGGCGCTGCTGGCACAGGTCGCGGCCGGGTACCCGGTGATGGCGCGTATCACCCAGGGCTCGACCTTCTGGGCCGGGCCGCGGTATGTCGTGGTGGTGGGTTACAACAAGCAGAAGAGCATGGTGCTGCTGCGTTCAGGCTTGGCGCGACGCATGCCGATGGATTTCAGTGCGTTTGAGTCGGCGTGGAAAGACGGCGGCAAGTGGGCGGTACTGATTCAGCGGCCCACCCAGTTGCCGGTCAAGGTCGACGCCCAGCGCTGGCAGCAGGCTGCCAGCGCCACCGCGCAGGCGGGCCAGGAACAGGCCGCGGCCCAAGCAGTCAAGGCACTGGCCAGTCAGGCCAAATAAAAAAACGGCGCTCAAGGGCGCCGTTTTTTATGTCGCTATTTACGGATCAGCGGGACTCGGTGACCTGAACATTCGCCCGTGGGCGGTTCTTCAGGTTCTTGTCAGCCTTGTAGCGCAATGCGACGTCTGGCACCGAGCCGCTCTTGCCGGTTTCGACCCAGCTGCGGATGCGCCCGGCATCGGCAAAGTGGGTGAATTTGCCGAAGGCATCGAGGATCACCAGCGACACCGGGCGATTACCCATGCTGGTCACCAGCACCAGGCAATGGCCGGCCTGGTTGGTAAAGCCGGTCTTGGTCAGCTTGATGTCCCAGTTGGCGCGGTTGATCAGGTGGTCAGTGTTGGAGAAACCCAGGGTGTAGTTGGGTTTGCGGAACGAGACGGTCTTTTCCTTGGTGGTGCTCAACTGGCTGAGCATCGGGTACTTGCGTGCGGCGGCCAGCAGCTTGCTCAGGTCGCGGGCGGTGGACACGTTATGGATCGACAGGCCGGTAGGTTCCACATAATGGGTACTGGTCATGCCCAGTGCCTTGGCCTTGGCGTTCATCGCTGCGATGAAGGCCGGGTAGCCGCCCGGGTAGTGGTGGGCCAGGCTGGCGGCGGCGCGGTTTTCCGAGGACATCAGGGCAATCAGCAACATCTCCTTGCGCGGCATCTCGCTGCCGATCTTGACCCGGGAGAACACGCCTTTCATCTCTGGCGTGTCCTTGATGTTGATGTCGATGTATTCATCCATGTTCTGCTTGGCTTCCAGCACGATCAGGCCGGTCATCAGTTTGCTCACCGAGGCGATCGGCACGATGACATCCGGGTTGCTGGCATAGATGACTTTGTTGGTCTGCAGGTCTACCACCATCGCACTGCCGGAGGCGATGTGCAGGGTGGACATGTCGCGGGGAGCGGTGGTGGTTTCGCTTGCGCTCGCGAAGGTGCCTGTCAATGCAAAAAATAGGCTGACAATGGAAAGATGAATTTTCACGCGGATGAACTCGCTAAAAAAAGTAGGGATATACCGTTCTGCACGGACTTTCTGATAAATGCCGTTACATTTTAGGAGTATGGATCAGAAACTGTCGAATGTTCTTCTGAAAACAGATGAAACCCCTTAAAAACAAAGAAAAAAGTACTTTTTATCCGGCCAATAAAAAGCCCTGCGATAAGGCAGGGCTCTTTCAGAACGGCTGGTTATTAGACGTGCAGGGTTTCGGCGGCGTACAGGGTGTTTTCCAGCAGGCAGGCACGGGTCATCGGGCCGACACCACCGGGTACCGGGGTGATCCAGCCGGCACGGGGCAGGGCGGTTTCGTACACCACGTCGCCCACGAGCTTGCCATCGTCCTGGCGGTTGATGCCCACGTCGATGACGATGGCGCCTTCCTTGATCCACTCACCCTTGACCAGGCCCGGCTTGCCGGCGGCGACGACCACCAGGTCGGCGCGGCCAACGTGGCCGGCCAGGTCCTTGGTGAAGCGGTGGGTCACGGTCACGGTGCAGCCGGCCAGCAGCAGTTCCATGGCCATCGGGCGACCGACGATGTTCGAGGCGCCGACGACGACGGCATCCAGGCCATACAGATCGACGCCGGTGCTTTCCAGCAGGGTCATGATGCCCTTCGGGGTGCACGGGCGCAGCAGCGGGATACGCTGGGCCAGGCGGCCGACGTTATAAGGGTGGAAACCGTCGACGTCCTTGTCCGGGCGGATGCGTTCGAGCAATTTCGACGCGTCCAGATGCTCGGGCAATGGCAGTTGCAGCAGGATGCCGTCGATGGCCGGATCGTCGTTGAGGCTGTCGATCAGGTCGGTGAGGGCCTGTTGGGTGGTGTCTTCAGCCAAGTCGTAGGCTTTGGAAATAAAGCCGACCTCTTCACAGTCTTTACGCTTGTGCGAGACATAAACCTGAGAGGCAGGATCGCTGCCGACCAGGATCACCGCGAGGCCCGGCGTGCGCAGGCCTTGTTGGCTGCGCTCGGCGACTCGTTTGGCGATCTGCTGGCGCAGGCTGGCGGCGATTGATTTGCCGTCGATAAGTTGTGCAGTCATTACGCGTGATTAACCATCGAGAGGGGGAAGAAAAGTGCGCGCATTCTCGCATGCCATGGCGTGAGGGCAAAGGCGCTTGGTCTGCAAATTCCCCTAACCCCTTAAATAAAATGAATTTTTTATAAAAAGGATTTGACGGGTTTCGGGTCCATCTATACTATTCGTCGCACTTGTCGGGCACAGCCTAGCACTGGTTAGTTTGTAATCCTCCAAGAGTACAGATTAATAAGGCGCCCGTAGCTCAGCTGGATAGAGCATCCGCCTTCTAAGCGGATGGTCGCAGGTTCGAGTCCTGCCGGGTGCGCCATTAGGCAGCTTTGGCACAAGTAGCGCAATATGGTGGGCGTAGCTCAGTTGGTAGAGCACGGGATTGTGACTCCCGTTGTCGAGGGTTCGATCCCCTTCGTCCACCCCATATTTAAAAAGGCGCCAGATTAATAGTCTGGCGCCTTTGCTTTAAAAGCTTCAAGCGCGGATGTGGTGGAATTGGTAGACACACTGGATTTAGGTTCCAGCGCCGCAAGGTGTAAGAGTTCGAGTCTCTTCATCCGCACCAAATAAAGTTTCGTGAAGGCCTGCGGGTCGGCGCGAAGCTCAACAAATAGCCTTTTTGACGGGCTTTTTGGTCACGCAATATGGTGGGCGTAGCTCAGTTGGTAGAGCACGGGATTGTGACTCCCGTTGTCGAGGGTTCGATCCCCTTCGTCCACCCCATATTTCGAAAGGCGCCAGATTAATAGTCTGGCGCCTTTTTTGTTTCAGCGGTTTGAGTTTCAACGCAGTCGCAGGTGTTGGGCTGCAGGGCAGGGCGTTTCGTCGTATTTATGTTTCGCGATGATGCCGCACTGCTTGCCGGCCTTGTCCGCAGGGTCGGTTGTCAGGGAGATGATTGGCAACCGCTTCTATATATAGAAGGGTTGGCGCAGAGCCCTGGCATGATGGGATGTATTTGCCACCGGGGCGAGCTGCACTCGTGCATTCGCACCTATAAATTGCCTGCTGTTTTTTTACCCGTTTTCAGTAGGGTGACTTCTTGAGTTTGACCCACTAGAATGCATGCCCTTGATTCTGGGGTCGGAAACGGCCAGCTAACGTCTGTGCAACGAGGAATATCCATGCAAGTTTCTGTTGAAAATACTTCTGCTCTTGAGCGCCGCATGAGCATCACCGTGCCGGCCGAGCGCATCGAGACCCAGGTCAACAAGCGTCTGCAGCAGACTGCCCAAAAGGCCAAGATCGCTGGTTTCCGTCCAGGCAAAGTGCCAATGAGCGAAATCAAGCGCCGCTTCGGTGCTGATGCACGTCAGGAAGCTGTAGGTGACGTGATCCAGGCTTCCTTCTACGAAGCCGTTGTCGAGCAGAAGCTGAACCCGGCTGGCTCGCCTTCCATCGAGCCCAAGTCCCTGGAAGCAGGCAAGGATCTGGAATACGTTGCAATCTTCGAAGTGTTCCCTGAGTTCGAAGTTGCCGGTTTCGATTCGATCGCCATCGAGCGCCTGAGCGCTGATGTTGCTGACTCCGACCTGGACAACATGCTGGAAATCCTGCGCAAGCAGAACACCCGTTTTGAAGTGGCCGATCGTGCTGCCCAGAACGAAGACCAGCTGAACATCGATTTCGTAGGCAAGGTTGACGGCGAAGCATTCGCTGGCGGCTCCGCCAAGGGTACTCAGCTGGTGCTGGGTTCCAACCGCATGATTCCTGGTTTCGAAGACGGCCTGGTTGGCGCCAAAGCCGGCGAAGAGCGCGTTCTGAACCTGACTTTCCCGGCTGACTATCAGAACCTGGACTTGGCTGGCAAAACCGCCGAGTTCACCGTGACCGTCAACACCGTTTCCGAGCCCAAGCTGCCAGAACTGAACGAAGAGTTCTTCAACCAGTTCGGCATCAAGGAAACCGGTATCGAAGGTTTCCGCACCGAAGTTCGCAAGAACATGGAGCGTGAACTGCGCCAGGCCATCAAATCCAAGGTCAAGAACCAGGTGATGGACGGTCTGCTGGCTGCCAACCCGATCGAAGTGCCGAAGGCCCTGCTGTCCAACGAAGTTGATCGTCTGCGCGTGCAGGCTGTTCAGCAGTTCGGCGGCAACATCAAGCCTGACCAACTGCCGGCCGAACTGTTCGAAGAACAGGCCAAGCGCCGCGTTGTACTGGGTCTGATCGTGGCTGAAGTGGTCAAGCAATTCGACCTCAAGCCTGACGAAACCCGCGTTCGCGAAATGATCCAGGAAATGGCTTCGGCCTACCAGGAGCCTGAGGCTGTTGTGTCCTGGTACTACAAGAACGACCAGCAGCTGAACGAAGTGCGTTCGGTTGTGCTGGAAGAGCAAGTTGTGGATACTGTTCTGCAGAAGGCTAAGGTGACCGATAAAGCGGTCTCTTACGAAGAAGCAGTCAAGCCGGCTGAAGCAGCACAAGCCGACTGATCGCTCAACTCGTTTGAAAATACACCCATAAGCCAGCCTCGCGCTGGCTTATGCGTATTCAAGACATGACTATTTGGGAGTAACTGCAGAGCATGTTCCGTAATTCGTATATTCAGCAGAACTCTGATATCCAGGCCGCTGGCGGCCTGGTCCCGATGGTTGTCGAGCAATCTGCTCGTGGCGAACGCGCCTATGACATCTACTCGCGCCTGCTCAAGGAGCGAGTGATCTTTCTGGTTGGTCCGGTAGAGGACTACATGGCCAACCTGATCTGTGCGCAGCTGCTGTTCCTTGAAGCGGAAAATCCGGACAAGGACATCCATCTCTACATCAACTCCCCGGGCGGTTCGGTGACAGCGGGCATGTCGATCTACGACACCATGCAGTTCATCAAGCCGAACGTATCGACCACCTGTATCGGTCAGGCGTGCAGCATGGGTGCTTTCCTGCTGACCGCTGGTGCTGAGGGCAAGCGTTACTGCCTGCCGAACTCACGCGTGATGATTCACCAGCCACTGGGCGGTTTCCAGGGCCAGGCATCGGACATCGAAATCCATGCCAAGGAAATCCTCTTCATTCGTGAGCGTCTCAACACGCTGATGGCCAAACATAGCGGGCATACCCTGGAAGAGATCGAGCGCGACACCAACCGTGACAATTTCATGAGCGCCGAAGCGGCTCGTGAATACGGGTTGATCGACGCAGTGATCGAAAAGCGCCCCGCTTAATATAAGCAGCTCAAAATAGGGCTGGTCGGCAGGTCCGACCACCAGTGGACTTGAAAAAGCCCTCAATAGCCTTCATCTTGTGTTGCAAGCCTATCGGATTTGGATCGAACGAATGACTGACACCCGCAACGGCGAGGACAACGGCAAGCTGCTCTATTGCTCCTTCTGTGGCAAAAGCCAGCATGAAGTACGCAAGTTGATTGCCGGCCCCTCGGTCTTTATCTGCGACGAGTGCGTCGACCTGTGCAATGACATCATCCGTGAGGAGGTGCAGGAAGCCCAGGCCGAAAGCAGCGCGCATAAATTGCCTTCGCCTAAAGAAATCAGCGGCATCCTTGATCAGTATGTGATTGGTCAAGAGCGTGCAAAGAAGGTTCTGGCCGTAGCGGTGTACAACCACTACAAGCGTCTGAACCAGCGTGACAAGAAAAGTGACGACGTCGAGCTCGGCAAAAGCAACATCTTGCTGATCGGCCCTACAGGCTCGGGTAAAACCCTGCTTGCAGAGACCCTGGCTCGCCTGCTGAACGTTCCCTTCACCATCGCTGACGCAACCACTCTTACCGAGGCCGGTTACGTAGGTGAAGACGTCGAGAACATCATTCAGAAGCTGCTGCAGAAATGCGACTACGACGTGGAGAAGGCCCAGATGGGCATTGTCTACATCGATGAAATCGACAAGATTTCGCGCAAATCCGACAACCCGTCGATCACCCGGGACGTTTCCGGTGAAGGCGTGCAGCAAGCGCTGTTGAAACTGATCGAAGGCACGGTTGCTTCCGTACCGCCACAAGGCGGCCGCAAGCACCCGCAGCAGGAATTCCTTCAGGTTGATACGCGCAACATCCTGTTCATCTGTGGCGGTGCGTTCTCCGGCCTGGAAAAGGTTATTCAAAACCGTTCCACCCGTGGCGGCATTGGCTTCAGTGCAGAAGTACGCAGCAAGGAAGAAGGCAAGAAAGTCGGTGAATCCCTGCGTGAAGTCGAGCCTGACGATTTGGTCAAGTTCGGTCTGATCCCGGAATTCGTTGGCCGTCTGCCGGTCCTGGCGACGCTGGACGAGCTGGATGAGGCTGCGTTGATGCAGATCCTCACCGAGCCGAAAAACGCCCTGACCAAGCAATACGCCAAGCTGTTCGAGATGGAAGGTGTGGACCTCGAGTTCCGTGCTGACGCGCTCAAATCGGTGGCCAAGCGGGCACTGGAGCGCAAGACCGGCGCCCGTGGTTTGCGCTCGATCCTCGAAGGCGTACTGCTCGACACCATGTACGAAATCCCCTCGCAGTCCGAGGTGAGTAAAGTGGTGATCGACGAAAGCGTTATAGAAGGCAAGTCCAAGCCACTGTATATCTACGAAAACAGTGAGCCGGCTGCCAAGGCTGCGCCAGACGCGTAAGCGCTGCACTGCCGAGCTGTACAAAATAAAGGGGCCTTAAGGGGCCCCTTTGTTTTTACTGCGTTTAACTGATGCCATTACGCTTGTTTTTTTTGCAGGCAGCCCCCATCTTGGTTTCAAGCTTACTTTCATCTGTCATAGAGGCGAAATCATGAAGACAACCATCGAATTGCCTCTCCTGCCGTTGCGTGATGTCGTCGTCTATCCGCACATGGTTATCCCGCTGTTCGTGGGGCGCGAGAAGTCTATCGAAGCCCTCGAGGCCGCGATGACGGGCGACAAGCAGATTCTGCTGCTGGCCCAGAGAAATCCTGCTGACGATGATCCGGGCGAAGATGCCCTGTATCGCGTTGGTACCGTTGCAACTGTCCTGCAACTGCTCAAGCTGCCTGATGGCACCGTCAAGGTGCTGGTGGAAGGCGAGCAGCGCGGTGCGGTCGAGCGCTTCATGGAAGTGGACGGCCACCTGCGTGCCGAAGTGGCGCTGATCGACGAAGTCGACGCCCCTGAGCGCGAATCCGAAGTGTTCGTTCGCAGCCTGCTGTCCCAGTTCGAGCAATACGTGCAACTGGGCAAGAAAGTCCCCGCAGAAGTCCTCTCCTCCCTCAACAGCATTGATGAGCCAAGCCGCCTGGTCGACACCATGGCCGCGCACATGGCGCTGAAAATCGAGCAGAAGCAGGACATTCTCGAGATCATCGATTTGTCGGCCCGGGTCGAACACGTCCTGGCGCTGCTGGATGCCGAAATCGACCTGCTGCAGGTTGAGAAGCGCATTCGCGGCCGTGTCAAAAAGCAAATGGAGCGCAGCCAGCGCGAGTACTACCTGAATGAGCAGATGAAGGCCATTCAGAAAGAGCTGGGCGACAGCGAGGAAGGCCACAACGAAATCGAGGAGCTGAAAAAGCGCATCGATGCCGCCGGCCTGCCGAAAGACGCGTTGACCAAGGCCACTGCCGAGCTGAACAAGCTCAAGCAAATGTCGCCGATGTCGGCCGAAGCCACCGTGGTTCGTTCGTATATCGACTGGCTGGTGCAGGTGCCGTGGAAGGCCCAGACCAAGGTGCGCCTGGACCTGGCCCGCGCCGAAGATATTCTCGACGCCGATCACTACGGCCTCGAAGAAGTCAAGGAACGCATTCTCGAATACCTCGCCGTGCAAAAGCGCGTGAAGAAGATTCGTGGCCCGGTGTTGTGCCTGGTCGGTCCTCCTGGTGTGGGTAAAACCTCGCTGGCGGAGTCGATTGCCCACGCCACCAACCGCAAATTCGTGCGCATGGCCCTGGGCGGTGTGCGTGATGAAGCGGAAATCCGTGGTCATCGCCGGACTTACATCGGTTCGATGCCAGGAAGATTGATTCAAAAGATGACAAAGGTGGGTGTGCGCAACCCGCTGTTCCTGCTCGATGAAATCGACAAGATGGGCAGCGACATGCGTGGCGACCCGGCGTCTGCTTTGCTGGAAGTGCTCGACCCCGAGCAGAACCACAATTTCAACGACCATTACCTGGAAGTCGACTACGACCTGTCCGACGTAATGTTCCTGTGCACCTCCAACTCGATGAATATTCCGCCAGCCTTGCTGGACCGGATGGAGGTGATTCGTCTGCCGGGTTACACCGAAGACGAGAAGATCAACATCGCCGTCAAATACCTCTCGCCCAAGCAGATTGCGGCCAACGGCCTGAAAAAAGGCGAGATCGAATTTGATGCCGACGCGATCCGCGACATCATTCGTTTCTACACCCGCGAGGCCGGTGTACGGGGCCTTGAGCGTCAACTGGCGAAGATCTGCCGCAAGGCCGTGAAGGAACATGCGCTGGAAAAACGCTTCTCGGTGAAGGTCACCGCTGACCTGCTGGAACACTTCCTGGGCGTGCGCAAATTCCGCTACGGCCTGGCTGAGCAGCAGGACCAGGTAGGCCAGGTCACTGGCCTGGCGTGGACCCAGGTGGGCGGCGAATTGCTGACCATCGAGGCCGCCGTGATCCCGGGCAAAGGGCAACTGATCAAGACCGGTTCCCTGGGTGACGTGATGGTTGAATCCATCACCGCCGCGCAGACCGTGGTGCGCAGCCGCGCCAAGAGCCTGGGGATCCCCCTGGACTTCCACGAGAAGCACGACACCCACATCCACATGCCGGAAGGGGCAACGCCGAAAGACGGTCCTAGCGCAGGCGTAGGCATGTGCACGGCACTGGTATCAGCCCTGACCGGCATTCCGGTGCGCGCCGATGTCGCCATGACCGGGGAAATCACCCTGCGTGGCCAGGTACTGGCCATTGGTGGCCTCAAAGAGAAATTGCTGGCTGCACACCGCGGTGGTATCAAGACTGTGATCATTCCTGAAGAGAATGTCCGCGACTTGAAGGAGATTCCTGACAACATCAAGCAGGATCTGCAGATTAAACCGGTTAAATGGATTGACGAGGTCCTGCAAATTGCGCTGCAATACGCGCCGGAGCCCTTGCCGGATGTGGCTCCTGAGATAGTTGCAAAGGATGAAAAACGCGAGACTGACTCTAAGGAAAGAATTAGCACGCATTAATACGTTTAAGCCTGGGGGCTTCCTTGACAGCTTTTTAGAGCCCTTGTTATAAAGCGGCTCTTAAGTGTCTGTAGGCCATTCAGCACTGGTTTTTGCTTTCACCAAAAAACTTAGAATCATACTCAATAGATATAAGGGGACTTAGAGTGAACAAGTCGGAACTGATTGATGCTATCGCTGCATCTGCTGATATCCCGAAAGCCGCTGCTGGCCGTGCGCTGGACGCAGTAATCGAATCCGTCACTGGCGCTCTCAAGGCCGGCGACTCTGTGGTACTGGTTGGTTTCGGTACTTTCTCTGTGACCGATCGTCCAGCTCGCACTGGCCGTAACCCACAGACTGGCAAGGCTCTGCAAATCGCCGCTGCCAAAAAACCAGGTTTCAAAGCCGGTAAAGCCCTGAAAGAAGCCGTTAACTAAGCTTCGCTCAAGCCTTACCCATCCGGGTCGGACGCAGGTCTGACCTGGCAGCGGAGCGGCAGCTGACCCGAGTATCCATCGGGTCGCCACGCCGGGGGTGTGGGTTCAAACCCCCGTCCGCTCCGCCAGTTACGAGAAGGCGCATCCTCGGATGCGCCTTTCTTCTATCCGGACTCTACCCACGCTCCACGGTTGCCTAATTTTGAAGTTCAACCGTTTCTGGGGGACGCATGCTGCAGAATATCAGGGACAATTCACAAGGCTGGATTGCCAAGACCATTATCGGGATCATCGTCGCATTGATGGCGTTCACCGGTATCGAGGCTATTTTTCAGGCTTCGACCAACAACAAGCAGGACGTGGCCAAGGTCAACGGTGAAGAAATCACCCAAAGCGAACTGGGCCAGGCCGTCGACATGCAACGTCGCCAGCTGATGCAACAGCTGGGCAAGGACTTCGATGCTTCCTTGCTGGACGAAAAGCTGCTGCGCGACGCCGCCCTCAAGGGCCTGATCGATCGCAAGCTGCTGCTGCAAGGCGCGGCCGATTCGAAATTCGCTTTCTCCGAAGCTGCGCTGGATCAAGTGATCCTGCAGACGCCGGAATTCCAGGTGGATGGCCAGTTCAACGCTGAGCGTTTCGACCAGGTGATCCGTCAGCTGGGCTACAGCCGTATGCAATTCCGTCAGATGCTGAGCCAGGAAATGCTGATCGGCCAGGTTCGTGCAGGCATTGCCGGCAGCGGTTTTGTGACTGATGCCGAAGTGCTCGCGTTCGCCCGTCTGGAAAAACAGACCCGCGATTTTGCCACCGTCAGCGTCAAGGCCGACCCTGCAGCAGTGAAGATCACTGACGACGAGGTCAAGGCTTACTACGACCAGCACGCCAAGGAGTTCATGACCCCGGACCAGGTGGTCATCGACTATCTGGAGCTGAAGAAGGCTTCCTTCTTCGACCAGGTCGCGGTCAAGGACGATGAGCTGCAAGCCCTCTATCAGAAAGAAACCGCCAACCTCGCTGAACAGCGTCGCGCGGCGCACATCCTGATTGAAGTCAACGACAAGACCACTGACGAGCAGGCCAAGGCCAAGATCGAAGAAATCCAGGCGCGCCTGGCCAAGGGCGAGAAGTTCGAAGCCCTGGCCAAGGAGTTCTCCCAGGATCCGGGTTCTGCGAACAACGGCGGTGACCTCGGTTTCGCTGGCCCTGGCGTCTACGACCCTGCCTTCGAAACAGCGCTGTATGCACTGAACAAGGACCAGGTCTCGGCACCGGTGCGTTCCAGCTTCGGCTGGCACCTGATCAAGCTGTTGGGCGTTGAAGCACCTGAAGTGCCATCGTTCGCCAGCCTGAAAGACAAGCTGACCCGCGAGCTCAAGACCCAGCAGGTTGAACAGCGTTTCGTCGACGCGACCAAGCAACTGGAAGACGCTGCATTCGAAGCTTCCGACCTGGCCCAGCCGGCGTCGGATCTGAAGCTGACCGTGCACACCTCCGCGCCGTTTGGCCGTGAAGGTGGCGAAGGCATCGCTGCCAACCGTGCCGTGGTGACCGCTGCATTCAGCCCTGAAGTACTGGATGAGGGTGCCAACAGCACCGCCATCGAGCTGGACCCGGAAACCATCGTGGTACTGCGTGCCAAAGAGCACCTGAAGCCTACCCAGCTGCCGCTGGAAAGCGTTGCCACTGCCATCCGTGCCCAGTTGACCAAGGAGCGCGCGAGCGCTGCGGCGAAGACTCACGCGGACGAGCTGATTGCCAACCTGCGTGATGGCAAGACCCCGCTGAACCAGCCGGTGGATGGCCAGGCCTGGAAAGTCACCGAAGCGGCCACCCGTGGCCAGGAAGGCGTCGAGCCAGCCGTGCTGCAAGCCCTGTTCCGCATGCCAAAGCCTGCGGCCAAGGACAAGCCGACCTTCACCAGCGTGACACTGCCAGACGGTAGCCTGGTGATCGTGCGCTTGAACGCGGTCAATGAAGCCGCTGCACCGACCGATGACGAGAAGGCTCAGTACCGCCGCTTCCTCGCGTCCCGTGTCGGCCAGCAAGACTTCGCCGCCTATCGCAAGCAGTTGGAAACCAAGGCTGAGATCAAGAAGTTCTGATCTCGTAACAGCCTGAATAAAAAGACCCCGGCCTGAAGAGGCCGGGGTCTTTTTTTATCCACTAATCAGCTGACTCAACCAGTCTTGATTCAACGCGCAAACTTGAGCTTGCCCCAACTCAGGCCAATCACAGCCGCCAGGGTCGAAGCGCTCAGCACACTCAGCTTGGCAGCCGACAGCAGCGTCGGATCGGAGAAGGCCAGCGACGAGATGAAAATCGACATGGTGAAACCAATTCCCGCCAGCAGGCCCACCAGGGCGACGCCGTTCCAGGTCACGCCCTCCGGCAGTTGGCAGATGTTCAGTTTGACCAGCACCACGCTCGCCAGCATCACGCCCAGCGGCTTGCCGAGCACCAGGGCCAGGATGACCCCCATGAACACGCCGTGGGGCAGTGGATCGTCCAGGTTGAACCCTTGCAGGCTCACTCCGGCGTTGGCCAGGGCAAACAGTGGCATGACGCCAAAGGCCACCCAGGGGTGCAAGCCCGCTTGAATACGTTGCACCGGCGGCAGCATTTCCCGCTGGGCCTGTCTCAATTGCTTCAACGGTTTGGCGACTTGATGGGCACTTTCAGCCGATTGTGAAAGCCGCTCCATCAGCTCGTTGAACGTGCGCCCGATGGTGTCCAGAGGGCGTTCCCGGGTGGGCCTGGACGTGACGGGTGTCATCATGCCCAGCATCACGCCGGCAAGCGTAGGATGCACGCCGGTCTTGAGCAGCCCAAACCAGACAATCGCCCCCGGCAACAGGTACACCACCGCCTTGCCAATTCCCATCCGCTGAAAAACCAGCACCAGCGCCAGCCCGCAGGCCGCGATCACCAGGCCCATGTAGTCCAGGCTGGCGGTATAGAAAATCGCGATGATCAGGATGGCGACGATGTCATCAATGATCGCCAGCGCCAGCAGCAGGATGCGCACGCCGGCGGGGATGGATTTACCCAACAGCGCCAGCACGCCCACGGCAAATGCAATGTCGGTGGCAGTGGGCACTGCCCAGCCACTGGCCGCGACCGTGCCATGGTTGAGCAGGGTGTAAATCAGCGCCGGCATCAGCACGCCACCCAGTGCCGCGCCGAGGGGCAGGGTGGCCAGTTTCAGGTTGGCGAGTGCGCCGTCCCTGATCTCCTGGCGAATCTCGGCGCCCACCACCAGGAAGAAGATGGTCATCAGCCCATCGTTCACCAGGAAGTGCAACGAGCGCGAGACTGTGAAGTCTCCCAGCCCGATAGTGAGTGGGGTGTTCCAGAAGTGTTCGTAGGAATCTGCGACGGGGCTGTTGGCCCAGACCAGCGCGACGATCGCTGCCAGCAGCAACACGATACCGCTGACTGCTTCGATCCTTGAAAACCGCTCCAATGCGGACAGGGCGCCTTCGACCAGAACCTGGGGGCGCGGAATAGCAGGGTGTTTATCAGGCACGACAAGTCTCCATTGGCGGCCCGACCAATGCTTATCCTTTAACCTGCGCTGTGCCGTATGCAGCAGCGCACCCGGTGCGATCATAAGAGTTAAGAAACATCACGTCACGTTTCGTTTAAACATCGGTTAAACGCAGCGTCGCGATCAGCGCCAGTACGACCAACGCGGCGACCGCCCATGGAAACGATGTCACTCCCCACCCTTGCAACAACATGCCGCCGAGTAGTCCGCCACCGGCGATGCCCAGGTTCCACACCGTCACCAGCATCGACTGTGCGGCATCGGCTGAATCCCCGGCCGACTTGGCCAGCGCCGTTTGCAGCAATGCCGGCAAACCGCCAAACGCCAGCCCCCATAAGGCCACCGTGGTGTAGATCACCGTCGCCGAGGTGATCCAGAACGCCAGCGCCAGGGCCGACAGCGCGAACATTGCGCAGCTGATCACCAATAACGCGCGCAGTCGCTGATCAATCAGCGCGCCGACGATCCAGATACCCAGCAGCGCCGCCAGGCCGAACACCAGCAGCACCTGGTCGATGTCCGCTGCAATCCCGGCAGGTACCAGGAACGGCGCGATATAGGTGTAGAGAATGTTATGAGCCAGCACGTAGGTGAAAGTCACAAACAGCACCGGACGAATCCCTGGCAGTGCCAGCACCTGGCGCAGCCCCAGGCGTTTTTCCGCCTGTTGCCCGGCAAAGTCCGGGACCTGCCAGCGCACCCAGGCCAGCAGCACAACCGTCAGGCCGGACATGATCGCGAAGCTCAGGCGCCAGCCCACCGTGGTGCCCAGGAATGTCCCGGCCGGTACACCCAGTGACAGCGCCAATGGCGCGCCGAGCATGGCCACGGCAATGGCCCTGCCTTGCAGGTGCGGCGCAACCATGCGGCTGGCATAACCGGCCAGCAGCGCCCAGAGCAATCCCGCGAACACCCCGGCGAAGAACCTGGCCACCAGGGTCAGCAGGTAATCGCTGGAAAACGCCGTCACACTGTTGACCAAGGCAAACCCGCCGATGGCAATCATCAGCAATGGCCGCCGGCGCCAGCCCCGGGTGGCGATGGTCAGGGGAATCGCGGCCAACAGCGAGCCCAGGGCGTACAGGGTCACCAACTGGCCCACCAACGCTTCGGGCACCCCGAGGCCGGCGCCCATTTGCGGGAGCAAGCCCGCCGGCATGGCTTCGGTGAGGATAGTGATGAAACCGGCGGTAGCCAATGCCAACAGACCGCCCAGAGGCAGTCGTTCACGGCTCACCGTGGGGGTCGTGGAAGATAGGGCGCTGTCGCTCATGTTTTTTGGCTCCGGTTTTCAGACGAAAGGGCAGGGAGCCAGAGTAGGGTGCTGCACGGTGGAGAAAAACAGGCTAAGGTTCCGAACTTATCGGACGCCAATGTCCGCAATCCTCGGGAGCGAGACGATGGACAGCCTGGGCAGTATTACAGTGTTTGTGCAGGTGGCCGAAACCCGCAGCTTTACCGAGGCCGGGCGCATGCTGGGGGTGTCGTCCTCGGCGATTGGCAAAAGCATCGCGCGCATCGAAGAGCGCCTGGGGGTGCGGCTGTTCCATCGCAGCACCCGCAGTATCACGTTGACCAGCGAGGGCGCACTGTTTCTCGAACGCTCCCGGCGCATCCTGGCGGAAGTCGAAGCCGCAGAACAGGAACTGAGCCAGGCATCCGCCACCCCCAGAGGCAAGTTGCGCGTCAGCCTGCCGCAAGTGCGCGGCTTGTTGATGCCGGTACTGACGGATTTCATGCGCGCCTATCCCGAGATCGAGCTGGACGTGGACTTCTCCGACCGCATGGTGGATGTGATCGAGGAGGGTTTCGACGCGGTGATCCGCACCGGCAAACCCGAGGACTCACGCTTGATGGCGCGCCACCTCGGGTATTACCGCCTGGTGCTGGTGGCGTCCCCAGAGTACCTGCGCCTGCACGGTACGCCGCGCCAGCCCCGGGATTTGAGCGACCACGCCTGCCTGCGCCACAAATTCTGCGCCACCGGCAAGCTGGAAACCTGGCCACTGCGCCCGGAGCCGGGCCTGCCGGAGCCGACCCTGCGTGCGCCGCTGGTCTCCACCACCATCGAATCACTGATGCACGTGGCCCATGAAGGCCTGGGGATTGCCTGCCTGCCAGACTTCATGGTCCGCGAATCGGTGGAGCAGGGCCGGCTGCAACGGGTGCTGGACTATTACCTGGAGCACAGCGGCAGCTTCTGGATGCTCTGGCCATCAAGTCGCCATGCCTCGGCGAAATTGCGCGTGTTTATCGACCATATGGGCGAGCGGCTTTTTCCTGCGGACACCGTCCCGTAAGGCTGTGACGTTTTACCGACAGGAATTCGCGCGCCGAGGCCACGTTCTGTTGCACAATACCGCCCTGACTGTTTTCCTCAGGATTTTCGATGTCGACATCATTTCACTTGCGTAGCCTCGGGTTGGCGCTGGTGCTGGCGGGCGCTGCGGGCTGCTCGTCACCCAAGACCGCTATTTATGAACATGAGAACTTCGACGACTCCGGCACGTTTTCCCGTGATTACCCGGTCAGTGACACGGCGGCCTGCGAAGCGGCGCGGCGTGCGCTGTTGAGCCAGGGTTACATCATCACCAGCAGCGATCCAAAGCTGGTGGCGGGTAACAAGAGCTTCCAGCAGACCGGCGAAACTCACCTGCAGATCAGCTTCAACGTGGTGTGTGCCGACGATGGCAGCGGCAATCATCACTCGACGATGTTCGCCAACGCCTTGCAGGATCGCTACGCCTTGAAGAAGGTCAACAACTCCGCCAGCCTCGGTGTGGGTGTGTTGGGTTCGGTGTCGATGCCGATTGGCTCCACCGACGACTCCATGGTCAAGGTGGCCAGCGAGACGGTGTCTGCGCCGAAATTTTATGAGCGTTATTTCGCCCTGGTGGACGTTTTCCTGCCCCAGGAAGTGAAAAAGGCAGCGCATATTCCAGAGAAACCCAAGGCTGACCTGGGCATCCCGGAACCTAAGGCAGCTCCGGCGGCCGATAAGGCCGATAAGGTTGAAGCGCCGAAAGAAGTGCCAAAAGAAGCGCCAGCCACACCGGCAGCCCCAGTGACACCGGCGGTGGTGCCAGCGGCATCGGAGTCGGTAGTACCACCGGCGGAACCTGCGCCGATTGCACCAAAGGAAGCCCCGGCACCTGCGCCAGAGGCCACCACTCCTGCGCCGCCGGCGCCGACCGAAGCGATTCCGCCTCTGCCGACGCCTGCACAGTAACTACACCGCTACGGGGTTGGCCTTGTCGACGTTGATCCCGTAGCGGCTGATCGCCTCCGCCACCCTGGCGCGGCTGATCAGGCCGTCATCCGCCAGCGCCTTCAAGGCCGCCAGGGCAATGAAATACCGGTCCACCTCGAAGAACTCGCGCAAGGTTTCGCGGGTATCCGATTGCCCGAAGCCATCGGTGCCCAGCGCCACAAAGCGCCGGCCCGGTACAAACGGGCGAATCTGATCGGCAAAGATTTTCATGTAGTCGGTGGCGACCACCACGGGCCCAGGCTGGCCCTCAAGGCACTGCTCGACATAGCTGGTACGCGGTTCGCTTTCAGGATGCAGCAGGTTCCAGCGCTCCACGGCATGGCCTTCCCGGCGCAGCTCGGTCAGGCTGGTGACACTCCACACATCGCTGGCCACGGCAAAATCATCGCGCAGCAGGTCCGCGGCGGCGATGACTTCCCGCAGGATCGAACCGCTGCCCATCAGCTGTACCCGTGGTTGCGTGGTGTCTTCAGCCGCCTTCAACCGATACATACCCTTGAGAATCCCGTCCTCGACGCCTTCGGGCATCGCCGGGTGCGGGTAGTTTTCGTTGAGCAGGGTGATGTAGTAGTAGATGTCCTCTTGCTCGACGTACATCCGGCGCATGCCTTCGCGAATGATCACCGCCAGCTCGAAGGCAAACGTCGGATCGTACGAAATGCAGCACGGGATCACCGACGACAGCACATGGCTGTGGCCATCGTCATGCTGCAGGCCTTCGCCCATCAGCGTGGTGCGCCCGGCCGTCGCCCCCAGCAGAAAGCCCCGCGCCCGTGCATCACCTGCGGCCCAGGCCAGGTCGCCGACCCGCTGGAAGCCGAACATCGAATAGAAAATGTAGAACGGTACGGTCATCAAGCCGTGGTTGGCGTAGGACGTACTTGCTGCGATCCACGAGGAAATGGCGCCGGATTCATTCAGGCCTTCCTGCATGATCTGTCCGTCCTTGCTCTCCTTGTAGTAGGACAGCTGGCCGGCATCTTGTGGGGTGTAGAGCTGGCCGACGGCGGAGTGAATGCCGATCTGGCGGAACAGGCTTTCCATGCCAAAGGTGCGGGACTCGTCCGGCACGATGGGCACGATCAGTTTGCCCAGGTTCGGGTCCTTGAGCAGGGTGCCGAGGATGCGCACAAAGGCCATGGTGGTGGAGATCGCGCGTTCGCCGGTGTCCTTGAGCTGGGTGGCGAAGGCATCCAGTTCCGGGATCTTCAGCGACTCGACCGCGCTATGGCGAGCCGGCACGTAGCCGCCCAGTGACTGGCGGCGGGCGGCGAAATAGCGGGCCTCTTCGCTGTCGGCGGCCGGTTTGAGATACGGGATTTCAGCCAGTTGGTCGTCGGCCACTTCCAGCCCGAAGCGATCGCGGAAGGCTTTGACGGCTTCAGCGCCCATCTTTTTCAGCTGGTGGTTGATGTTCTGGCCTTCGCCGGCCTCGCCCATGCCGAAGCCCTTGACGGTTTTCGCCAGGATCACCGTCGGCTGGCCGCTGTGACGCACGGCGGCGGCATAGGCGTTGTAGACCTTGTCCGGGTCATGGCCGCCCCGTGAGAGTTTCCAGATATCGTCGTCGGACATGTCTGCCACCAGCGCCAGCAACTCCGGGTATTTGCCGAAGAAGTGTTCCCGCACGTAGGCGCCGTTTTGTGATTTGTAGTTTTGATAGTCGCCGTCCACGCACTCCATCATGCGCTGGCGCAGCAAGCCGCTTTTATCCTTTTCCAGCAGCGCATCCCAGCCGCCGCCCCAGATTACCTTGATCACGTTCCAGCCGGCGGCGCGGTACAGGCTTTCGAACTCCTGGATCACCTTGGCATTGCCGCGCACCGGCCCATCCAGGCGTTGCAGGTTGCAGTTGACCACGAAGATCAGGTTGTCGAGCTTCTCGCGCCCGGCCAGGGAAATGGCTGCCAGGGATTCCGGCTGATCCATCTCGCCATCACCGAGGAACGCCCACACCTTGCGGCCCTGGTGCTGCTTGAGGTCGCGGAACTCCAGGTAGCGCATGAAGCGCGCCTGATACGCGGCGGTAATCGGTCCGAGGCCCATGGAAACCGTAGGAAACTGCCAGAAGTCCGGCATCAGGCGAGGGTGCGGATAGGATGACAAACCGTCGCCACCGGCTTCCCGGCGGAAGTTGTCCAGCTGCGCTTCGCTGATCCGGCCTTCGAGGTACGCCCGCCCGTAAATGCCCGGCGCGGAGTGGCCCTGGATGTACACCAGGTCGCCATCGAAGCTTTCAGTTCGGCCACGGAAGAAATGGTCGAAGCCTACGTCATACAGCACCGCAGCCGACGCATAGGTTGCGATATGCCCGCCCACGCCGGAATGTTTGCCCGCGCGCAGCACCATGGCCATGGCGTTCCAGCGAATAAACGCATTCAGCCGGCGCTCGGTGGCCAGGTTGCCGGGGTAGGGCAACTGGCGGTCTACCGGGATGGTGTTGACGTACGGGGTGGTCACCCGCCCGTAGAAGTCGCCATGCCGCGCCACGTCGAAATCCAGCAACTGATCAATCAGGTAATGCGCGCGCGGGCGGCCTTCGGTGGACAGCACCGATTCGATGGACTCCAGCCATTCGCGGGTTTCCTGTGGATCGTCGTCGAGGCGTACTGCAGTGTTCGGGGTCATGTCAGGCTCCAGGGTGGACGGGTTTCAGCGTGTGGGCTCCTTGTGGGAGCTTTGCGAATGTAGTTGCAATTGCAACTACATGGCTGAATCTAGCGCGGGATGAGCTACTATTGCAACCTTCTTGAAATTCCCCGGATGGTGTTGCATGTCGTCGAAAGAGCCTGATGTCTGGTTCCGTTTTGTTCGGGCCCACAGGACGGTCATCCGTGAAATCGAACGGCGCCTGGCCGATGCCGGTCTGCCGCCGTATGCCTGGTACGACGCTTTGTGGGGCCTGGAAAGTGGCCCCGATGGCACCCGGCGCATGCACGAATTGGCCGATGTGCTGGCCATCGAACGCTACAACCTGACGCGCCTGGTCGACCGCCTGGAAAAGGACGGCCTGGTGGTGCGTTCGCGCTCCGACGGTGACGGGCGTGCTGCCTTTGTCTCGATCACCGACGCGGGCCGGGTATTGCGTAAAAAGATGTGGAAAATCTACGAAAGCAGCGTGGATGAATTGTTTTTGTCGCAGCTCGACAGCGAGCAACGCCGGGTTTTTGCCGAGGCATTGGAACGTACCGCGGGGCTGGCGATGGAGGCGGGCGTGCAGACCCGTGGGCGGCGTAAGCCCTGAAGCAAATATTCCAGACGACGCGGATTCCGTGTGGGAGCGGGCTTGCTCGCGAAAGCGGTGTGTCAGCAACAGTAATATCAACAGGCACACCGTCTTCGCGAGCAAGCCCGCTCCCACATTTGATCTGCGATGGATTGCAGATCGTCATTTCAGGTGATATCGATTCAGGGCGGTCTCCACCTGTTCTGCTTCGATCCAGCCGTCATCCGCCAACGCCTTCAATGCCAGCACCGCTACCCAATATCGACTGGGTGCTGACGTTTCCACGGAGCCCGCACCCAACGCTACAAAACGCGCATCCACATGCCCTGCCAACTGGTCAACGATAGGCTGCGGATACCCGGTGACCGCGACCACCGGCGCGCCATCCCCAGCCAGGCAATCCCTTAGATGACAACTGCGCTTCGGTTCCAACGGGTGCAGGCGGTTCCAGCGTTGCGCCGCATTCGCTTCGCGGGCCAGCCGTGTATAGCTGGGGCAACTCCACAGTTGCGCCTCGACGTTCCAATCCGTCTCGAGCAACTGCGCGGCGTGCACGACTTCTTCAAACGCTCGACCCGCACCCAGCAACCGCACCCTCAATTCACTGGTGTATGAGCGCCGGACCCGGTACATGCCCCTGAGCGCATGCTCACTATCCTGCGGGCTCAGCCCTGGCCCTTCGTGTTGATCGTGCAGTGCCAGGTAGTAGAACCCCGGCTCGCCGTCGACATACAGCGCCTGCAAACCCGCCAGCACAATCGCCCGGGCTTCCTCGCCGGAGGCCGGGTCATAAGGTGTGCAGTGAGGATTGCTGGCCAGCCATAAGGGCAGTGAAGGGGAGGGCTGGGTTGCATTGTCGTTGCACAGGATGCCCCGCTGACGGGTCTCGCCGGACAGCGCGCGCAACTGCGCCGATGACGCGGCCGTGTGCAGGTACAGCATGGGTTTTTCCCCGGTATTGCGCGCGAACCAGGTGGGCCAGCTCACCACTCGGCGTGAGCGCGACTGGCCGCGAATCACCCACGCCTGCCGGCTGGACTCCAGGGTGTTGGCCATGGTCATCACGCTATACAGGGGCGAGCAGCGGGGCTGCTGCGTTGCATTCAGGGCGTCGATGCAGATCAGGGCAGAGCGTTCGGTGCTGGCAGTCATGAGCAGGGTCGCTTGGCAACGGGTGCCCATACCCTAAAGGAATTCGGCTTACGATTGCAATTGCAATGATTGCAGTTGCATCTAAAATTCATCCGGCTAAATCAAGGCAATCCTGCTACGTTTAATCCTGAAGTGCAGGAACGTCATGCCACGGACATTTTTTCGTCATGACGGCACTTTAGGCTGGTTGTGCAGGTCACTAAGCAACCCCTTTTCATAAAACAAGGAGTCAACCATGGACGATTACCAGGAAGAATTGCTCGAGTACCACGCCTTTGAACTGGATCCGCTGGATCCGGCCGATGATGCCACCGAGCTGTAAGACAGACGTCAGGCGGAATGCCGCTGACTGCGGCGAAATTCCCCTGGGGTCTGGCTGTTCCAGCGCTTGAACGCCCGTTGAAAGGCTTCCGCTGAAGCAAAACCGAGCAAATAGGCAATTTCACCGAACGCCAGTTCGGTATCGCGAATGTAGGTCATGGCCAGGTCGCGGCGAGTGTCGTTGAGAATCGCCCGGAACTGAGTCCCTTCTTCCGCCAGCTTGCGCCGCAGGGTCCAGGTCGGCAGTTTCAAGCGTGACGCCACTTCTTCCAGGTCGGGTTCCCGGCCACCATTGAGCATCGGCCCGAGCAAGCGGGTAATGCGCTCGCGCAGGCTGCGGGTGCGCGTCAACTGCTCCAGTTCCCGTTCACACAACTGCACCAGTAATTGCCAGGTACTCGGGCAGTGTTCCGGGTTGCGCAGGGCCAGGGTTTTCTGGCTCAGGCGCAGTTGGTTGTGCTCGGCGCCAAACTGGATCGGGCAGTCCCCCAGCACGCTGTAGCGCTCGCTGTAGTCCGGTGCTTCGAATTCGATTTCGATGCGTTGCGCCTGCACCGGTTGCAGGCTCAGGCTCGACAACTGATGCAGCCACCCGGCGATGATCGAATCCACCACAAAGCGGTTGTAGGCGTTGTAGGGGCTAATGGAATAGAAGCGCAACCAGGCGCCATCCGTGTCCTCGTGAAAGCTCGACTGGCCGCGATAGTTGGAGCCGTACAAGGCTTCGAAGCGCGTCAGGGTACGGGCGGCTTCGCGCACGGTGGGCGCCTGGGCGGCGGTGACCCCGGCGAGCCCGGCCTGGCTCAGGCGGCTGAGCTGGCCCATGCGCAGGCCCAGGCTGGCATCGCCGGTCAACTGGATGGCCGCAAAGCCCAGGCGCATATAGCGCGGGATCGACAAGCGTGCACCCGCCTCGGCCAGGCGTGCCGGGTCAAGGCCGTATTGCAGCAGCAACGGTTGCGGGTCCAGGCCATGGCTGTGGATCGCATCGGCCAAGGTGTGGACGAAGCCCACCGACAAATCCCCAAGCCGCACCGGCTTCATTGAGTTACAGCCACACGTTCAGCAGGCGCGCGCCACGGGCATTGCCGTCGGCGAACACCTGGCCGTTGCTGCTGAGGAAGCTTTGCCCGGCGCTGCCCATGTCAAAGAACTGCCCGCGCAGGAACACGCTCATGCCGGCGGTGGCCTGGCTGATGGGTTGCTGGCTGATCAGGGTCAGGCGGTGCCAGGCTTCGCCTTCGCTGAGCTCTTCGGGCTTGAGGCTGATCTCGGCTGGCGTCGACACGCTTTTGAAGCCGCGCCACGGCTTGTCCCAGGTCTCGCGGCCAATCACGAAGGCCGGCACCGCCACCAACTGGGCGCCTTGCTCGTTGAGCTTGCGGTAGTTGTCCGGGTACCAGCTGTCGCTGCCGATCAGGATGCCCAGGCGCCCGGCCGGGGTATCGACCACGCTGACGCTGTTTTCATCGCCCGGCTCAATAAAACCGCGCTCGTCAAAAATCGGATACAGCTGGCGTTGCGGCTGGCCCAGCGGCAAGCCATCGCGGTCGAAGACCACACTGGTGTTGTACAGCGCGCCATGGCCGATCTGCAGCTGGCCCTGGTTGACGCTCGGGTTGGGCAGGGCAATGGAGCCGGCCACCAGGGTCACGCCGAATTCCTTGGCCAGGCCACCGAACAGCACTTGATAGTCGCGGGCCATGGCCGGGGCCTTCATACGCAGGTAGGCGTCGTCGATACGGTCGTCACCCTTGGCGCTGATCAAGGCCCGCAGGAACAGCAGCGGGTTGCTCGCCGACAACCAGTTCATCGCTTCCTTGAGGTTGGTGGCCTGGTACAGCTCGTTCTTTTCGCCGCTGACCATCAGCCAGGTGCCGATATGTTCCGGCAGTACCACGATGGTCTTGTCGTTGATCAGGCCCTGGTCACGGGCGTTTTGCAGATAGGCCGCCAGCTTGAGGTGCAGGCGTTCCAGGCTCTGGTAGTCGGCGGGGAACAGTTCCGGCTGGATGCCCAACAGGTTGCCGCGGTCGGCGGGCACGCCCTGGTCGACGGCCAGGTTGATCCGCAGGTCGGACAGGTAATGGCCCACGGGGCGCTCCTGGGTCCAGACCAGATAGGCGGAAACGGCGGCGACCAGGGCCATGATGAGGGTAAAGCCAAGAAGTTTACGCATGGGGCAAATGACAACGGACCGTGTGCTGGGTTTGCATTTTCTCTCAAATTTCTGGGCTGGGTACGAAAAACCGTGGTTTGGCACGAAAATCTCAAAAGCCTTGAGTGCGTGTTTTCGCCGCGGGCCGGATCTTTCCAGGGTCGACAGTAACGGGTTGTGACCACAGGTGCACGCGCGCTGGTCAATGCCGTGGGATGTTACTCGTGCGCGCACCAGCTTCTGGCAGATTGTTACTTTGTGCCTCAATACCGTGCGCAAGTTCCTCGCCAAGGTTGATTCGCGCGATGGGTTCGCGGAGGGCTGGCCGCGCAACTCAGGTGTTTCAGCGCCTTACAGGCCTCTCTGTTCAACGACGCGTCGAGTTGGCAACAACCTTGCATATGCTTGTATGTACAAGTAAAGATGTGTGCGTAAGAGTCCATGAACATCCTCTTCGCACCCATCAATG
>NZ_JACAQY010000054.1:0-36058 GCF_013386835.1 Pseudomonas sp. IPO3774 | reverse complement strand
GCGAGGCACCGAGTGGTGGGGCAAAGACCTTTTGGTTACTTTTGGCTGGGCCGGCATTCCGGGCGTTTGCCAAAAGTGACCCGCTGTAAGAGCGGAACCATAAGCCGCCGTTACCTAAATAACGGATATGTACTCAACCCCAACCCCTAGCGAAACCGCGCGATCACCGCCTCCACCACCGGGTTCGGCCGCTGGGTATTCCAGGCGACGGCCGTGGTCACCACATTGAGCTTCTGGCTCAACGCCCGAAACACCACATTGGCCGGCGCCAGCTTCTTCAACGACGCCGGCACCAACGCAATACCCTGCCCATAGCTGACAAACGCGATCTGCGAAGCCACCGACCGCACTTCATGCAGCACCCGAGGCGAAAACCCGCTGGCACGACAGGTAGCGATCAAATTGTCGAAATACACCGGACTGACGTTGCGCGAAAACATCACCAACGGCTCATTCGCCAGGCTCGACAAACTGATCCGCGTACGACTCGCCAACGGGTGATCCGCCGGCAACGCCACCACCAGCCGGTCCTCCGTCAGCGGCAATGACTGCACCGAAGCCCCAAGGTCACCATCCAGCCGGGCAAACGCCAGGTCGATATCCCCGGCCTCCAGCGCCGGCAACGCCTCGACGCTGTCGATTTCCCGCACCGACACCGTGAGCTGCGGGTAATCAAGCTTCAGTTGCTCGATCAACCCCGGCAGCACATCAAACATCGCCGTGGAAATCGCGCCGATGGTCAACATCCCCGACTGCCCCGCCACCGCTTCTTCCACGGCGAGTTCCAGGCGCTCCAGCTGCTCGGCGAACTTGCGCACCGCCGGCAGGATCGCCGCGCCCACCGGAGTCAGCTTGGCCCCCCGTCGGGAGCGGTCGAACAGCTTGACCTTGAGCGCCTGCTCCAGCACCTGGATCTGCTCGCTCAGCGGTGGCTGGGACATGCCGAGGCGCTTGGCCGCACGGCCAAAGTTCTGCTCTTCAGCCACGGCCAGGAACAACCAGAGGTGACGAATCAGGCGAAAGTTGATCATGGTCTTATCCATAGGTTAAGCGTATGCAAGGCTTCTGTACTTCGTAATATACCGATCATAGCCACTGCCTGACACTGGCCGCCTCCGTCACCCGAGGCTTGCCCATGACCCCTGACCGTTTGCTCGACCGCCTGGCCGCACTGGACACCAACACCGTGTCCGACGCCCTCGACTTCCTCGGCCTGCCCGGCGCCACCGTGGGCCTGCGCCCATTGTGGAACTGCCCGAAGATCGTTGGCCGCGCCAGTACCGTACTGCTCGGCCCCAAGTCCGACATCGCCCCGACCGTGCACTTGATCACCCCGGTGATCGAACAGGTCGCGACAGACGACCGGGTGCTGGTGATTGCCGGCGGTATCGAGGGCATTTCCTGCTGGGGCGACATCATCGCCAACGCGGCGTTGCGCAAACACATACGCGGTACGGTGATTGATGGTTTCAGCCGCGATATCGACGGCAGCGAAGCCATCAGCTATCCGGTGTACGGACGCGGCGTGACCATGATCAGTGCGCGCAACCGCGTGGTGCAGCTCGACGCCGGCGTGACCCTCAGCGTTGCTGGCGTAAGCGTCAGCGAGGACGACTACGTGATTGCCGATACCTGCGGCACGGTATTCGTGGCCCAGGCGGTGATCGAAAAGGTCCTGGACCTGGGCGAGCGCATTGCCCGCCGCCAGGACGGCATGGTGCAGGCCGTGCGCAGCGGGCGCTCTGTGGTCGAGGTGATGCACGACGCACAGTTTGAGGCGATCAGCCGATGAGTACCGATATCCAGCGGCTGAACCCGCGCCTGGCCAGCGCACAACCGTCTGCCACCTATCGCATCATGGACCGCGTCGCCGAACGCCGGGCGCAAGGCGCGCAGATTATCTCGCTGTGCGCCGGCGAACCGGATTTCGACACCCCGGCGCATATCCGCGAAGCCGCGATCCAGGCCATTGAAACCGGGCATACCCGCTACACCCAGGTGGCCGGTGCGCGGGCCCTGCGGGAGGCGGTGGCGGCGAAGTTCCGGCGCGAAAACGGCCTGGACGTGTCCTGGCAGGACACCCTCGTGTGCAACGGCGGCAAGCAGGTGATCTACAACGCCCTGGCAGCCACCCTCAATGAAGGCGACGAGGTGATCGTGCCCGCGCCGTACTGGGTCAGTTACCCGGAGATGGTGCAACTGTGCGGCGGCGAAGTGCGCATCGTCACCTGTGATGCCGACAGCGGTTTCAAGCTGACACCCGAGGCCCTGGCCGCTGCAATGACCCCGCAGACGCGCTGGCTGATCCTCAACTCACCGTCCAACCCCACCGGTGCGGTGTACAGCCAAGACGACTTGCGGGCACTCGCCGAGGTGCTGCTGGCCCACCCGCAGGTGCTGATCCTGGCCGATGACATTTACGAGCACCTGATCTTCGACGGCCAGGCCTTTCATACCCTGGCCCAGGTTGAGCCGCGTTTGGCACCACGCACATTGACCATGAACGGCGTGTCCAAGGCCTACGCCATGACCGGCTGGCGCATCGGTTTCGCCACTGGCCCACGCTGGCTGCTGGAGGCCATGGAAAAACTCCAGGGCCAGCAGACCTCCGGCGCCTGTTCGATCTCGCAACAGGCGGCCCTCGCTGCACTGGAAGGCCCCAGGGATTTCATCCGCGACAGCCGCCGGGTGTTCCAGGCGCGCCGGGACTTGATGGTCCAGTTGCTGAACGACACGCCAGGCCTGACGTGCATCAGCCCCGCCGGCGCGTTCTACGCGTTCGCCTCATGCGCCGCGCTGATCGGGCGCACCTCGGCGGGCGGGCGGCTGCTGCGCAGCGATGAAGACGTGGCCCTGGCGCTGCTGGATGAGGCCAATGTAGCCGTGGTGCATGGCAGCGCCTTCGGCCTGGGGCCGTACATCCGCATCGCCTATGCCCTGGATGACAAGTCGTTGCGCCAGGCGTGCGAGGCAATCCGCGGCTTCTGCAGCAGCTTGCTGGCAGAAGAATAAAAGTGATGAGTTCACATAGATAAATATCGCTAATGGTGGCGTGCGCCCCTTCTTAAGATTAAGGCCGAACAGGACAACACTCACAACAACAAGGTCCGCCCCCATGTCTATGCCTGAAGTCATAAAACCCGCTGTGCGCAGCCAATACCGCTGGGTGGTTGCTGCGCTGATTTTCCTGATCTACACCGTGGCCGCCGCCGACCGGGCCAACCTCGGCGTGGCGCTGCCGTTCATTCGCCAGGAATTTGCAATGAGCAATGCCCAGGCCGGTGGCCTGGTCAGCCTGTTCCTGCTGGCTTACGCCCTGGCACAACTGCCGTCGGGCTTTGCCTTCGGCCGCTTTGGCGTCAGCCGGATCCTGCCGGGGGCCATGGTGCTGACCTCCCTGTTGACCGGGCTGGTGGGCACCGCCAGCTCACTGCTGGCGCTGAAACTCTATCGCCTGGGCCTGGGTATCGCCGAAGGCCCGCTGCCCATCAGCATGACCACCACCATCAATAACTGGTTTCCGGCACGGGAAAAAGGCACCGCGTCGGGGATCTTTCTGTCGGCCGTGAAGTTCGGACCGGTGATCGTGCCGCCGCTGTGTGCCGTGATCATTTCGGTGTGGGGCTGGCGCGAAATTTTCTACTTCTTTGCGATCCCGGGCATCGTGCTGGCGGTGGTCTGGTACTTCCTGGTCACCGACCATCCGTCCCGCAGCCGCTTCGTCAACCAGGCCGAACTTCAATACATCGTCGAAGACACCGCAATCGCCCAGACCGCCCGTGTGCACAAGACGCCGGCGTGGGTGAAAAAGCTCGACCGGGTGATCCGCACCCGCGATGAAAAGCCCCTGGAAACCAGCCGTCAGGTTTTCACCTCATGGAATATCTGGGGGTGCGCCACCAGCTACTGCTTCCAGCTCGGTGTCTCCAGCGTGCTGCTGGCGTGGATTCCCACCTACCTGATGACCGTCAAGCAGTTCTCGATCATGAACATGGGCCTGGTCTCGGCAGCGCCCTGGGTGGGCGCGGTGCTGGGCAACCTGCTGGGCGGTTTCTGCTCGGACCGCCTGATGGGCGGGCGCCGCAAGCCGGGCATGTTGCTGTCAGCCGTCGGCACCTCGTTGATGATGTACCTGCTGATCAATTCACCGGCCGAGCCCCTGCCCTACGGCTTGCTGCTGATGCTGACCGGCGTGGTGCTGAGCCTCGGCTTCTCGTCCTACATGGTCTACCCGATGGGCCTGACCACCAAGAAGACCTTCCCGATCTCCAACGCCATTGTGAACATGATCGGCCAGTTGGGCGCCGCCGCCACGCCCTTCATCACCGGCCTGCTGCTGGACAACTACGGCTGGAACTACGTGTTCGCCTGGCTGGCGATCGGCTCGTTCATCAGCTTCATCATTTTGCTGACCATTGCCGAGCCCCGCCCGGCCTCCAGCCACGCGACCTGATTTGTCACCACCACGAGGAGTTATCCATGTCACCCCAAGACCAAGAATTGGTTGCCCTGTTTGCCGGCCTGGACACCCCGGGCGTGTCCGACGCCCTGGACAAGCTAGGCCTGCCCGGCCAATGCCTGGGAATCATGCCCCTGGACAACTATCGCCAGGTGGTGGTCGGCCCGGCCTTCACGGTGCGCTACGTCAGCGCCAGCACCCCGCCGGGCACCGTAGGCGACTTTATCGATGACGTGGCCGAAGGCGATGTGGTGGTGATCGACAACGACGGACGCAGCGACTGCACGGTGTGGGGCGACATCATGACCCAGTACGCCGGCAGCCAGCGGATCGCCGCGACGGTGATCGATGGCGTGTGCCGCGACGTGAGCAAGGCCCTGGGCGACGGCTACCCGCTGTTCACCAAGGGCCGGTTCATGCGCACGGGCAAGGACCGGGTTGAAGTGGAAGCAGTAAACCAGCCGGTGTCCATCGGCCAGGCCCGGGTGTGCGCCCGGGACATCGTGGTGGCCGACGCCAATGGCGTGGTGATCGTGCCGCGCGAGCGGGCCCATGAAGTGGCGGCGTGCGCGCGCTCGATTGAAGCGGTGGAAGCGCGTATCCGGGCGCTGCTCGATGAAGGCAAATCCCTGCGTGAAGCACGGGCGGCGCTGGGTTATCACACCCTGCAACGCAAGGGCTGAAAGGTCCTTCAGTTGGCCGGTCGCAACAGCTGCATCTGCTGGCGGTAGTCATCCGTCACCTGCCGCGCCTGACCGCTGCTGGTGATCACCCTCGGCGTGATCAGCACGATCAACTCGGTGCGATCCCTGGACTTGCTGGTGTTGCCAAACAACCAGCGCAGCCCGGGGATTTTCCCCAGGTACGGCACGGCGCTGACGCTCTCCGCGTTGTCCTGCTTGATCAACCCGCCGAGCAACACGGTCTGGCCGCTTTGCACCGCCACCTGGGTCGACACCGAGCGCGTGGAGATACGCGGGTTGTTGGGTGTGTCGCTGCTGTTGGTGGTTTGGTTCTCGGCGTCGCTGACCTGTTGCTGGATGTCCATGTACACCAGGCCGCCCGGGTTGATCCGCGGCACCACGTCGAGGATCACCCCGGTCTGCACGTATTCGACGCTGCTCAAGGTGCTGTCGGCGTTGCCGGTGTTGACCGTGGTCTGGCTGATGGGGATGTTGTCGCCCACCTGGATCTGCGCCGGCTGGTTGTTCATCACTACCAGCGATGGCGCCGACAGCACCTGGGTGCGGCCGTTGGTTTCCAGGGCGTGCAAGGCCACTTGCAGGTTGGAGCTGACGAAGGAATAGAACAGCGAATCCGCGCCCAATCCCGCACCGCCGCCACCCAGGGCGCCCTGGCTGCCAGGGGTATTGGCTACCGTGGTGCTGGTGGAGTTGCCCGCCAGGCGGCCCAGGTACCATTGCACCCCTAGGTCCAGTTCGCCGGTGAGTTTGACTTCGAGGATGCGCGTCTCGATCTGCACTTGCAGCGGCGGGTTGTCGAGGCGCTTGATCGCCGATTCGATCTCCTTCCACTGCACCGGTCGGGTGCGTACCAGCAACTGGTTACTGCTTTTTTGCGCGGTGATCCGGGTGCCGGCATCGAGGCTTTTGGGGGCGGGGCCTGGCTCGGCGTTTTCAGTGTCTTCAGTGGCGGCCGGGGCCTGGTCCTCATCGTCACTGACGGGCGGGCTATTGCTGCTGTTGTTCAAGCCACCCGAGGTGCCGCCGCTGGTGTTGAGTGACGACAAGGTCGCCGTGCGCAGCCCCGGCGCCACCTTGGCCGGCGCATCGTCCTTGATCGCGCCGGTGCCGTAGATCTGCCGCAGGTATTTGGCGAGGTCCGTGGCCTTCATGTTGCGCACGTCGTAGACGTACATCTGCGGCTCGTTGCCGCCGCCTTCATCGATGGTGTGAATCCAGTCGCCAACTTCACTGAGGTACTGCGGCTGGGACGAGATCGCCACCACCGAATTGGTCCGCTCGATGGGCAGGAAGCGCACCATGCCCGCCAGGGGCATGCCGCTGTCGGGGCCAAACATTTTTTGCAGCTCGGGCATCAACTCGGCCACCGAGGCCCGTTGCAAACCGAACACCCCCACCGACATGCCCTTGAGCCAATCGACGTCGAAGGTGTCGATGGTGTCCTGATAGTTGGCCAACTCATCCGGCGTACCGGCCAGGCTCAGCACGTTGCGTGCCGGGTCCACCAGCAGGAATGCGTTTTCCCGGGCGAACGGCTTGAGCAGTTTCTGCATTTCCGTGGCCGAGATATAGCGCAGCGGAAACAGCCGTGCCGAGAGCCCGCTGGAGGGTCGCGACACGCTCATTTCCGGCACCAGCTTGCCCGCCACCGCCTGGTTGGCGGGCAGAATCACGTAGCGCTGGCCCTGGCGGATCATCGCGTTATCGGTCCAGGACAACAGGGTTTCGAGGATCGACAGCGCCTGTTTCTTGTTCACCGGCTTTGAGGTGGAGAAGCTTACGTTGCCTTTCACACCCTGGGCGATGCTGTAGTTCTCGTGCAGCAGGTCGCCCATGACGCTGTTGATCACCGCCTCAATCGGCTGGTCGGCGAAGTTGAACACGATGTCGCCGCTGGCTTCATCCTTGACCGCCGGCGCAGGTGCGGGCTGGCGCACGAACTGCTGGTTACCGCGAATCAACTGGCGCTGGGGCGGCGTAGGCGCCTGGGGTTGGCGGCTGTCGGCCGCAGGCGACTCGCTGGCCGGGTCCACGGGCGGCCGTTGCGAACCGGTGCCCTGCATCGCCTCGTGAAGCAAGGCATCGTCCGGGTCGAGGTGATCGGGGAATGACCCACAGCCGCCCAGGGCGACGGCGGTGGCCAGGCAAAACACGCTGGTGCGCAAGGCGCTAGGGGAAGTATCGATCAAGGGGCGGGCTCGTGAGGAAGGGAAATCGGTGGTGTGGTGGACGGCGGCGGCAAACGCGGAACGCTGAGGCTCAGGGTTTGCGTGCGGCCATCCAGCACAAAACGGGCGTGCAGCGGTGTCAGGTGTTCCAGGCGCCAGCCGTTGGGCAGAGTCTGGCCTTGGTGGACCTTGAGCGGCGGGCCCTCGTCACGCTTGAGCAGCGCGACGCGCAGGTCGCCGTCGAGCAGCACGCCGGTCAGCTTCAGGCTCGACAGGCTGGAAATCTCGGCCTGACCCACGGCGGCATCGGGGCTGCGGTCGGGGCTGAACAGCGGCGCCTGCCAGGTGCCGGCGAGGCTTTCCAGGGTCGCACTCGGGGCCACGTGAACCTTCGCCGAAGCATTGGCGCGCACGGCGGAGGCAGGCTCATCCAGCCACTGCGGCGCGTCGCCGATGCTGCTCAAGATGCCCACCATCAGCAGGCCCAGCAGCCCGGCCACACCGAGCAACACCCACTCGAGGGGGCGCAATGAATTGATCATCGGCGGGCCTGCGTGGCGGCTGCCGGTTGCAGATAACCGCGCACCAACAGGTGCACCACCAGCTTTCCGGCACCGCCGCTGGCGGGGGCATTCGGCCCGCGACGGACGCTCATTTCATCCACGAACAGGAACGGTCGCTGGTACTCCAGCTCATGCAGGATCGCAGTCAAGGGTTCGATGGCGCAGTTGAGGGTCAGGCTGACTTTGACCTGGCGATAGGGCTCGGTATCGTCCTGCTCCGGGGTGATGGGCATGCGCTGGGTCAGGCTGCAGCCGCCGCCGAGGCCGGCGCGGCTGTTGATCAGGTCGGCGATGCGCTGCATCAGGTCCGCCGCCACGGCGCTGGGGTCATCCCCCGGCAACAGGCTGGTGCTGCTGGCCGGGTCCTGGCGGGCTTGCTCCAATTGCTCACGCAAGGCGGTGCCCTGGTGCAGCAGGCCCGCATAGCGTTGCTGTTGTTCGCGCAGCTGTTCGGCCTGCTCGCCCATGGCACGCAATGGCCCGGCGAACCAGCTGTCGATCAGCAGCCAGTAACCGCCGCCCAGCACCAGCGCCAGGACCAGCAAGGCGGCGCCGCGACGCTCACGGGGTGTCAGTGGTCGGCGCATCGGCGGCCTCCTGGTGCAAGTGGGCGCGCAGGGAAAACTGATCCTTGCCGGTTTGCGCATCGGGTTGGATCACCCCTTCGAACTGGGGGTTTTCCAGGCTGTGGCACGCCTTGATCCGGGTGATCAGGGCACTCGCCTTGGCGCTTTGCCCGGAGAAGGACACGTCGGCGCCGTTGTTGACGTCCAACTGGTCGATCCAGGTATCGGCGGGCAGGCAGGCGGTCAGCTCGTTGAGCAACGCCGCCAACGGCGGTTGTGCCGACTTGCGGCGAATCAGGTACTGCGCGGCGCCACGGGTATTGAGCAGTTGCTGGCGCAGGCTCTGGACCTCGGCGACTTGGGCTTTCTGTTGTTGCACCTGCGCCTGCATGACGTCGAGCACCCGCTGGCGGTCGTTGAGCCACAGCAGCATCGCGGCAATCAGCAAGGCGCCGCACAGCCAGGGCAGGCTGCGTTGCAAGCCCTTCCCGGCCGGCCGCTGGCGTGGGCGCAACGGCGCCGGCAGCAGGTCGATGCCCATTGGCCCGTCTACATCCACCGCATGGGGCTGCAAGCCGAGGGCAGCGCAGTCCAACAGGATTTGATCCAGGCGCTCCCGCAGGATGGCCACCAGGGTCACTTGCACATGCGTGGCGGTGCGCCGTTCCTGACGGGCCACGAAGTACAACTGTTCAGCTTCGAACGGGGTAAAGCGGTCCAGCTCATAACCCACCACGGTCGACAGGTTGCGCGCGACCGCCAGGGGCAGTTGCAGGGTTTGCAGCAACACCGCCGAGGGCGCGAGCACCAGCACCTGGCGCACCTCGTCGGCAGGTTTTGCCACCGGCCCGGTCAACGGCCAGTGGTAGCGGTGCTCGGGGATGTCACGGACCGACAGCCACGCCGGCAGGCAGCCACGCAGCTCCTTGAGCCACAGGCGCCAGCCCACTTGCAGCAAGCTGCCGCGCCAGCGCCGGGTGAGCGGTTCGGCCAGCTGTTGAAGGCGCGCCACTGGCGCCGAAAGGTTTGGATTCATTCTTGCCAACGCAGCACCCGATAAGGTTGTGCGCTTCCCTCCGATGGGCTCAATAAAACCGTGGTTCGTAACTGGGCGTGGTAACCGCCGGGGCGTTGTGCGCGGCTGTCGATCACCAGCACGTCACCGGGGTCGGCCCCTACCGCGCTCTGCCGGGGCAGGTTCAGCGCCTGGCGCATCAAGGGGCTGGCGAAGGCGGGATCGGGCCGGTCGAGGCCACTCCACAAACTGATTTCCGGGGTGAGCCGGCTGTACAGCGCCTGGGTCATGCCGGGCAATTGCCGCACTTCCTCCACCACGCGGAACGGCGCCAGGCCTGCGTTGCGCCGCATTTCCAGGTCCCTGGCGAGCCGGCTGGCCTGGGCCTGGGTGGCGCCGCAGGCCAGGGCCAGGCGGGCAAAGTCAGCGGCCTCGGCGCTGTTCAAATACAGCTTGCCGCGCTCGCTGTGCAGGCTCACGTGAAGCTGTGCGTCATCAAATACCAGGGGCATTTCGCGGCCGTCGGCGATCCATTGCTTGCGTTGCAGCGGGTCGGCCAGGGCCTGCATGGCCAACGCCACGCCCGCCTCCGCCGCCAGCAGCGCCTGGGTATGCTGGCGATGCCACAGGGCCTGGCGGCTTTCCAGTTGTACCCAACCGGCCAGGCCGCCCAGCAGCAAGCTGAGCAACGCCAGTACCCACAGCACCAGCAGCAATGCAACGCCGCGCTGACGCTTCATTCGCCTGATGCTCCGCTAGAGAGGTTCAGCCGCAGGGCAACCACTTGGGTGACCCACGGCACCGGTCCGTTGACTTGTGCTGCAATGCGTACCGCATAAGGCAGGCGTTTGGTCCACGGCCAGTCACTGATCCAACCGGTGGCCTGGCCCTTGGGCGACAGGCCGCGATAGCTGAATTGCAGATCCTCGACGTTCTTCAGCAACACCTGCGGTTCGCTGCGGGTGGCCGGCACGCTCACTTGGGCATTGGACTCAAACCGTGCGAACGCCACCTGCAACTCGCGCTCGGTCAACTGCAAGGTGAAACGCTGGATACCGCCGCCGAGCACGCCCGGCAAGGTCGCGACGTATTGCAGGCGCTGGGGAGCGCCGACAAAAAAGCCGTTGGTCTGGCTGTCGTCCTCGGTCACGTCCAGGGGCAGCGCCTCGCTGATGGAAGTGCGCAGGAACTGTTGCGCGGCGCGACTTTCATCCAGGTTGACGGTGTAGCGCTGCGCCTTGAGTACTGCACGGTTGGCTCCCAGGAGCGCGCCGCCCACCAGGGCCAACAACACGCCCAGCAGGCTGAGCACGATCATGATTTCGAGCAAGGTGAAGCCCCGCTGCTGCTTCACTGGAGGCTCCCGTCGCGGCTGGCGCGCAGTTTCAAGGTACTGAAATTTGCGCGGCGCGGACCTTCGCTGACGCTGAGATCAAGGCGAAACAAATGTGGCTGACCGATGCGGGTGGGCTGCTGGGCGACGCGCAGTTGCCAGGCAATGCCGTCCAGCTCGCCCTCGCGCACGCCACTGGCCAGGGGCCCCGACGCCTCCTGATCCATCACGCTCAAGGCGGTATGGGTCAGGCGGTCGCTGTGGGCCACCTGCAACAACGAGCGCGCGCTTTGGCCGAACGCGACCAGCAACACCGTGCTGCAGATCGCCATGAGGGTCAGCGCTGCGAGCATTTCCAGCAAGGTGAAACCCGACTGACGCTTCATGGCAATGCCCTGGACTGCACGCTGCCGGTCAGCCAGCCGACGTCGATGCGCCAGCGTCGCGTGCCATTGGCCAATAACAGGTTGCCGCCGGTAGAGCTGCCGTCGGGGTAAAACTCCACCGCAGAGCCTGCGTGTTCGGCGGTGTGCAGGGTCACTTGCAGATCGGCCGGCCAGTGCTTGATGGGTTGCCCCGGCGCCTGAAAGCTCAGCCGGGCCAAGTCGAAGACGGTCTTGGCCGACCTGCCGCTGACAATCGCCCGTGCCCGTGTGCTGCGCAGGGCATCCACCATCTGCCCGACCACCTGGCGCTCTTTCGCTACCCGCAGGCCTTGTTGCAGGCCAAATCCCACCAACCCGGCCGCGATGCTGATCAACACGATCACCACCAGCATCTCCAGCAGGGTAAAGCCGCGTTGGAGGGCCGGCATTATTCCCAGTTGCCCAGGTCGGCGCTGTAGCCTTCGCCGCCGGGCTGGCCGTCCTGACCGTAGAAGATCAGGTCGAAGGCGCCATGTTCACCGGGGAAGCGATAGCCGAAGGCATGGCCGAACGGGTCCTTGAGGTCTGAGGGCTTGGCGTACGGCCCGGCCCAGCCGGCGGTGTTGCCGGGCTTGTCGACCAATTGCTGGAGGGTCTTGGGTGGCGAGCCGACGTCCAGGCCGTAGCTCTCGATCTTCATGCTCAGGCTGGCCAGTTGCGCCTTGCCCGCGCCGTATTTGCCCTTGTCGACGTTGCCGCCCACCTGGCGCACCACGATGGTGGCGACGATGCCCAGCAACACAATCACCGCGAGCATTTCCAGCAAGGTGAAACCGCCTTGGCGGCGGGCGGGTTTGAAACGGGTATGGCGCATCGGCTTGCTTCCTTGGGTCTTCATATATTGCTGGTCAGGCTCATCAGCGGCAGCATGATCGCGAGCATGATCACCGCCACCAGCACCGCCATGACCACCGTCAGGGACGGCACCAGGGCGGCGAGCAGGCGGTCGATGCCGCGCTTGGCTTCAACGTCGAACACGTCGGCGACCTTGAGCAGCATGCTGTCCAGTTCACCGGCCTGTTCGCCGACTTCAATCATTTGCAGGGCCAGGTCCGGCAGCAGCGGTTGGCTGCCAAATGCACTGGCCAGGGTGCCGCCGCCTTTCACCGACTCGGCGGCCTGGGCCACTTGTGCCTGCAAGGCACGGTTGGTGCAGACCTGGCGCGCGATCACCAGCGCTTGCAGCAGCGCCACGCCGTTGCTCAGCAAGGTGCCGAGGGTGCGTGCCAGGCGTGCGGCTTCGACCCGCTGCAACAGCGGGCCGATAACGCGGATACCCAGCACGCGCCGGTCGTACTGCTCGCGGTGTCGTGGGTTGCGCAGGCGTGCCGCCAGGGCCCAGACCGTCACGATCAACCCGGCAAAAACCGCCAGGCCATAGGCGCCGAGGAACTGCCCAAGGCCCAGGATCACTTCGGTGATCAACGGAATCGGCACGCCCAGATCCTTGAAGATCGGCACGAACTGCGGCACCACGTAAGCCAGCAACAGCGCCAGGGAACCGAGCACGCCCACCACCAGGAAGGCGGGATAGATCAGCGCGTTGATCACCTCGCCTCTCAATAACTGGCTGCGTTCCAGGTAGTCACTGAGTTGGCGCAGGGTGTTCTCCAGCGCACCGCCCGCCTCACCGGCACGCACCATGCTCAGGTACAGCGGCGAAAATTGGCTGCCCTCCTCTTCCAGCGCTGCCGACAATGGCTTGCCGGCCTTGACGTGCTCGCGGATACGCTCGATCAGTGCCCGGGTCTGCGGCTGGCCGGGCTGCTTGAGCAGGATGCCCAGCGAGCGCTCCAGCGGTTGGCCCGCGCCCAGCAGGGTGGCCAGTTGCTGGGTAAAACTGACCAGCGCCGCGCCATTCAACTGGCCGCGCCCGAAGGCATTGCGCAGCCCTTGGGCACCGGCGGCATCGATGTGCAATAGCAGCAGGCCACGCTTGTGCAGCGCAGCGACGGCGGCGGCCTGGTCCTTCGCTTCGAGGGTGCCGTTCTGCGCGACGCCCTGGCTGTCCAGGGCACGGTATTTGAACAGGCTCACGCGCCCTCTCCACGGGTGACGCGCAACACTTCTTCAAGGGACGTGACACCGGCCACCGCCTGGCGCAGGCCTTCTTCATGCAGGGTGCGCAAGCCACCACGGCGGGCGGCCTGTTCGAGGGTCGCGGCGTCGGCCTGGCGCATCAACAAGCTGCGCAGTTCGTCATTCATCACCAGCAATTCGGTGATTGCACTGCGGCCGTGGTAACCGCCGCCGGCGGCGTTGGCGCGAGGCCGGTAAAGCAGGATCGGGCGCTGCTCGGTGAAGCGGTCGAGGCCGTGTTCCTCGATCAGCTCCGGCGGGGCTTCGAACGCCTCGCGGGTCGCCGGGTCGAGGCGGCGCACCAGGCGCTGCGCGAGGATGCCATTGACGGTCGAGGCGATCAGGTAGCTCTCCACCCCCATGTCCAGCAGGCGCGTGATACTTGCTGCGGCACTGTTGGTGTGCAGGGTCGAGAGCACCAGGTGGCCGGTCAGGGAAGACTGGATGGCGATGCGGCAGGTTTCGAGGTCGCGGATTTCACCGATCATGATCACGTCCGGGTCCTGGCGCACGATGGAGCGCAGCGCGCCGGCGAAGTCCAGCCCAATGGCGGGTTTGACCTGGATCTGGTTGATGCCTTCCAGCTGGTATTCCACCGGGTCTTCGACAGTGATGATCTTGCGCTCGGCGGTATTGAGCCGCGACAACGCGGTATAGAGCGTGGTGGTTTTACCCGAGCCGGTGGGCCCGGTGACCAGCAGGATGCCGTGGGGCCGCTCGAGCACTTCAAGAAAGGTTGCCAGGCGCTGGCCATCAAAGCCCAGGCTCTGGAAATCGAACTGCACGGTCTGGCGGTCCAGCAGGCGCATCACCACCGACTCGCCAAAACTGGTGGGCACCGTAGATACCCGCAGGTCCAGTTCCTTGCCCTGGATGCGCAACATGATCCGGCCGTCCTGCGGCAGGCGGCGCTCGGCGATGTCGAGGCGCGCCATGATCTTGACCCGGGAAATCACCGCCGCCGAGGAACTCGCCGGCGGCGCTTCCGCTTCATGCAGCACACCGTCGATGCGGTAGCGCACCTTGAGCTGGTTTTCAAAGGGTTCGATATGGATGTCCGAGGCGCGGTGCTCCACGGCCCGTTGCAGGATCAGGTTGACCAGGCGAATCACCGGGGCTTCGGAGGCCATGTCCTTGAGGTGTTCGATGTCTTCCAGGGCGCCGCCTTGTTCGTCGAGGTTTTCGATCAGGGTGCCCATGGCGGAACGGCCCTGGCCGTAGTAACGCTCGATCAGGGTTTCGACTTCGTTGCGCGGCCCGACCGCCAGCCACACCGGCACGCCGCACGCGTACGCCAGGGCCTGGAACGGATACAGCAGCGCCGGGTTGGCCGCCAACACCCGCACACCACCGTGGCTCCAGCCTACCGGCACCACCTGGTAATGGCGCATGAAGCGTTCGGTCAGCGCCGGCAGCGGGTCGAGCACGGGCGGTGCGGCATCGGCCAGCAGCAACGGCGCGCCGAGCAAATCGGCCCAGGCCCGCGCCAGTTCCACTTCGGAAACCAGCCCCAGGCGCGTCAGCAGGCCGAGCAGTTCGGGGTCGTCGGATTCCTGGGATAACCGTCGAGCACGTTCCAGGTCGACGGTTTTCAGACCGGCTTTTCGCATCAGCCACGCGCACACTTGTTCGGCATCCGGAATCTGCATTCGGCATGCATCGATGGGCATTGACGGTATCGGTTGAGACATCTGCACCATTCTGAACAACTAGTTGAAGAGGCTGTTTCCAAGGGTGCAGAAACAACAACTAGTCCCAGCGGCGCCTTGAACAAGATCAAGACCCTGCACACAAGCGATGTGCAGGACAGCCGTGGCAAATCATGGCCTTTTAGAACTACTGACCAAGGCCATTAGTTCGCCACAATTCATAAAATCTTGTTAAACACATCGACTAACATATTGATGCTTAGTTCACGATTGCAAATAGCCAGCCCACTGCAACAGTACTAATCATTGAACTTCTCGTCGTTTAATTTTGAACTGCACAAGAGTGCCACTTCCCTGTGGCGCGATTGCCGCTAGAAGTCGACGGTCGCCGACAGTAAATACGTGCGCGGCGTCGACAAGGTCAACCCCGGCTCGCTGTCATCCGAAGCACCGGCCGAACTCCAGTAGCGCCGGTCGGCCACGTTCTCGACATTGGCCCGCAGGGTGATGTGCTTGTCGTCGACCTTGAAGGCGTAGCGTGCGCCGACATCAAGCCGCGTCCAGGCGTCGATTTCCTTGACGTTGGACTGGTCCAGGTACTGCGAGCTGGAATAGATCCCGCGGCTGGTCAGGGTCAGGCCTTCAACAGTCGGCACGTCCCACTCCGCGCCCAGGTTGACGTTGTACTTGGGCGTGGCCGGCGCGCGGTTGCCGTCGTAGGTGCCGTTGGTGGTGTGGGTCAGTTCGCTGTCGATGTACATCACCCCGCCCAGCAGGCGGAAACCCTTGAGCGGCTCGCCGAACACGCTGAGTTCCACACCATCGTTCTGGCGCTTGCCATTGGGGCCGAAGACCAGCGTGGTGGCGTTGGTCTCGTAGGCCGGCTGCTTGATCCGGAATACAGCGGCCGTCACCGCGAACGCACCGGCGTCGTACTTGGCGCCGACTTCGACCTGACGGCTGATGAACGGTGGGAAGATTTCGTCATCGTTGACCGACGCCGACGGCGCGACCTTGCCCTGGCTCAGGCCTTCCATGTAGTTGGCGTACAACGAGAGCTTATCGGTGGCCTTGAACAGGATGCCGCCGGACGGTGAAATTTTTTCCTCGTCGTAGGCGGTGTCGCCTTTGACGTTGTCGGTCCAGTCGTCGACCTTGACCCGCTGCCAGCGCGCACCGAGGGTCAGCAGCAACCGGTCATCGAAAAAACCCAGGGTGTCGGACAACGCCACACCGCTGAAACGGTTTTCGGTGTAGACCTTCGAGTCAAATCGCGTTGGCCGGCCAGGCGCGGGGGTTTCAACAGGGTTGTAGATATTGCTTGAACCCTGCGCATATCGCGCGCCGCCGTTTTCGAAGTCCATGTAGAAGTAGCTGGCCGCCAGGTTGACCTCATGGCTCACCGGGCCGGTATGGAACCAGTTGCGCACGCCCGCCGTGGCGGTGCGCACGTTTTCATCACGGGTGAAGTCGCGGGGCTGCACGCTGAAATCGCCGGCGTTGTTGGCCACCGACACTGCATGGCGCAGGAAGTCATGGTTGCTTTTGCGCGCACCGACGCCGCCGTAGAGCATTACGTTGTCGCTGAGATCAAACTCGCCGTTGACCGTGCCGAAGGTGTCGTTGGTGCTTGCCTTGCTCCAGGGCTGCGCGTAGTTGTGGCGTACGTCGTTGGCACTCGGCACCCTGGCGTCGGGCCCGACTTGCACACGTTCCTGGGGGGCGTCGGTGTCGCGCTCGGTACGACCGATGTCGGTGGAGAGTCGCAGGCGTTCACCGCGAAAATCCAGGCCCAGCACGGCCATTTCGCGGTCGACACTCTGGTGATCCCAGGCGGTGTCGCCGGACTGTTTCACGCCGTTGAAACGCAGGCCGAACTGGTTGTCTTCACCAAAACGCCGGCCGATATCCACGGCTCCGCCCGCCTGGCTGTCGGAGGCCCAACTGCCGGTGAGCGAGGTGATGGGTGTGTCGGTGGCACGCTTGGGCACCACGTTGATCCCGCCGCCCACGCTGCCCCGTGGCGAGATGCCGTTGATCAACTGGCTGGGGCCTTTGATGATGTCGACGCGCTCGGCCATTTCCATGTCGATGGTGTAGGTCGGCAATACGCCATAGAGGCCGTTGTAGGCGACATCACTGTTGAACAGGCTGAAGCCGCGAATGGTGAATTGCTCATAGCGCCCGCCGGCCGGGTTGGTGGCGCGCACCGAGGGGTCGCTGGCAATCAGGTCGCCAAGGGTACGCGCCTGTTGGTTCTTGACTGCCGCGCTGGTGTAGGTGGTCATGCTGAACGGGGTATCCATGAAGTCCTTCGAGCCCAGCAGGCCCTGGGAGCCACGGCGCGCCACCTGGCCACCAGCAAAGGACTCGCTGCCGGCATCGCCGGTGGTGCCGAGAATCGAGGTGGGCGCCAGTTGCAGGCTGCCGCCTTCGGGAATCGGGGTCAGCCTATAGGCCTGCTCGCCCATTGGCTGCAGTTGCAGGCCGGAGCCCTGGAGCAGGCGCGCGAAACCTTCTTCGACGCCGTATTCGCCGGACAACCCGCTGCTGTTGCGGCCGCTGACCAGCGCCGGGTCCACCGAGAGGTTGACCCCGGCCAGCCCGGCGAAACGGGTCAGCGCGGCGCTCAGGCTGCCGGCCGGCACCTGGTAGCTGCGCCGGGACGCACCGTCTTCGGCATAGCTGATGGGAACGAACAACGGGCTGGCACTCAGGCTCAGCATGAGGCTGAGGTTCAGCAACGGGCGTATTGCGGGCATTGGAAGAAGCTCTCGATTTTGTTCACTTACCTGGAATGACCAGTCACGTGAAAAAAAGGGACAGGCTTCAGCCACTATTTTTTGATTATTACGGTTTGATGCCTTTGAGCTTCTGGAGCAGCTCCATCAATTGCTCCAGGGATTCCTCGCCGAACTGCTCCTGGATCTTCAGGTAATTGCTTTCCATCCCGGCGCTCATGTCGACGAAACACTGCTGGCCCTGTTCGGTCAGGGCGACGAACACCCGGCGCTGGTCTTCGGCGGATTTGCGCCGGCGCACGATGCCGTCACGCTCCAGCCGCCCCAGTACGCCGGTCATGCTCGGCTTGAGGATGCATGCGAGGTGCGCCAGTTGGTGGCTTTCGAGTTCGCCTTGCTGGCGCAGGATGCGGATCACCCGCCACTGCTGTTCGGTCAGGTCATGTTCATTGAGCAACGGCCGGAAGAACGCCATGGTCGCTTCGCGGGCCTGGAGCAAGGTGAGCGTAAGGGACGGTCTGGGGGTGGGCATGGTTCACGCGCAATAGAGGTCGAAGCGACGAAGCTTAGAGTCGGTGTCCCGCGTGCGCAACCCGACGCACGCAGCAAGTCGTTAATTTCGAAACGAATTCATAAAAACCTGTTAATCCAGCTATTCAGCTTAAAGATAACATGTTAACAATATGCCCGCCCCTGCCCTGGTGGCGGGCTCTACCAACAAAAACAACAAAAGGAACGCCCCTCATGCATTCGTGCCTCTTTCGCACGGCGGCAAGCGCTGGCCTGTGCGCCGCGTTTAGCCCTCTGGTCGCCCACGCCGACTTCATCCAGGACAGCAAGGCCAGCCTGGACCTGCGCAATTTCTACATGAACCGCGACTTTCGCCAGGCCAACGCGCCGCAGAACAAGGCAGACGAATGGGCGCAAGGTTTTGTGCTGCGCCTGGAGTCGGGCTATACCGAAGGCGTGGTCGGGTTTGGCGTGGACGCCCTGGGTGAAATGGGCCTGAAGCTCGACTCCAGCCGCGACCGCCGGGGCACCGGGCTGTTGCCGTCTGGCGCCAGCGGCGAGCCGGCCGACAGCTACAGCGAACTCGGCCTGACCGCCAAATTGCGCGTGTCGAAAACCGTGCTCAAGCTCGGCACCCTGCAACCGCTGTTGCCGGTGGCCGCCTATAACGACACGCGGCTGTTGCCGTCGACCTACAACGGTGAACTGGTGACCTCCCAGGACATCGACGGCCTGACGTTGAACGTCGGCCGCCTGGAAAAGCAGAACCTGCGGGACTCCTCCAACAACGAATCCATGAGCTACGGCGGCGTCTCCAGCAGCCACCTGGACCTGGCCGGCGGCACCTACGCAATCAATCCGCACCTGGCGGCGACTTATTACTACGCGCAGATGCAGGACATCTACCGCCAGAATTTCATCGGCCTGGTGCATGACCTGCCGCTGGCCCAAGGCGTGAACCTGCGCACCGACCTGCGCTACTTCGACACCCGCGAGCAAGGCAGCACGCTATTGCGCAGCCCTACCCGCGTGGACGGCGGGCGGATCGACAACCGCTTTTTCAACGGCATGTTCAGTTTGTCGGTGGGCGCACACAAATTCGGCCTGGGCTTTCAGAGCCTTTCCGGCGACGGCGACTTTGCCTTCCCGGGGCAAGATCCGTATTCGGTCAACCTGGTGACCATCAATATCTTCACCAAGGCCAACACCGATGCCTGGCAGGCGCGCTACGACTACAACTTCGCCGCCCTCGGCCTACCGGGCCTGACCTTCATGACCCGCTACGTCGACGGCAGCCACGCGCAAACCGCCACGGTGCGCAACGGCCGCGAATGGGAGCGCGACACCGACCTGGTCTACACCGTGCAGAGCGGCCCGCTGAAGAACGTCAACGTGCGCCTGCGCAATGCGACCCTGCGCTCAAGCAACGGCCTGACCAGCGACATCGACGAAAGCCGGGTGATCATCGGCTACACCGTAGCCCTGTGGTAACGCCGGGCGCCTCAACGCAACCCCGATTGACGCTGGCGGTATTCCCCCGGCGTCATCTGCGCGTAGCGCTGGAAGAACCGGCTGAAATACGCCGGGTCCTTGAACCCCAACTGGTAGCAGATTTCATTCGCCGAACTGCCGGTGAACAGCAGCAGGCGCCGGGCCTCCTGCATCAGCCGCTCCAGAATCAGGCGCTTGGACGGCAGGTCGGCGATGCGTCGGCACACCTCGTTGAGCCGCGCTTCAGTGACGCCGATACCGTCGGCGTAGCGCGACAGCGGCCAGTGTTGCAGGTAGTGGTCTTCGATCAGTTCGTTGAAGCGGTGAAAGATCCGCAGGTCTTCGTGACGTGCAGGGCGGGCTTCCAGGGAATTGGCGCAGAGCCGCAGCAGGCTGATCATGATCAGCCGCGTCAGGCTGTCCAGGGCCGAACCGCGTCCGCTGGCCTGGGCGTTGATCTCGCTGCACAGCTCATCAAACAGGAATTCCAGGCGGCGCACCTCGGGCTGAAACTCCGGTGCCAGCCGCGCCAACGCCACGCAGGCCGCCGGCAATTGTGCGCCGGGGGCCAGGCTGGGGTCGGCGTCGATCAAGGCCCACACCAGTTGCTGGCGCACGGTCAGCACATGGCCGTCGGCGTCGGCTTCGGTGACGAAGGAATGCGCCACCGTCGGCGGCGTGAGAAAAAACATCGGCCCGGATTCGAGGTACTGCTGGTCGTCCAGATAGACCCGCACCGCGCCGGTTTTGACGTAATGCACCTGGAAAAACCGGTCATGGCGATGCACCGGCATGTTGCGGCCAAAAAATCCCGCCAGGTTGCCGAGCCGGTCGTAGTGCACCTCGGCATCGCTGTAACGCTGGTCGTAGACCTGCCCGATGTTGATGTTGGGGATCGGCTGACGATCGCTCATCACTGCATTCTCTTTGTTGTTTTGACTGCACTGAAATATTGCCACGCTTGACGATAGTTAACATCTTAATTATAACGTTAACACGTTAACGAATTTCCCACGGTGCAGGTCCGAATCTGCCCCGCCACTGCCAGGAGAAAAGCATGAGCCGTGCCCTGCATGATGTTGCGAACGGCACCCTGTTCGGCGTTGCGCTGAACTACCAGGGGTTGCTGAACCAACGTCTCGCCGAATTCGAACAAGCGCCTTACCAGAAACCACCGGTGAAGCCGGTGCTGTTCATCAAGACGCCCAATACCCGCAACGGCCACGACGGCGTGGTGCTGCACCCACAGGGTGAACGCCTGCAACCGGGCCCGGCACTCGGGGTGGTGATTGGCAAGAGCGCCAGCCGGGTCAGCGTCGAAAATGCCCTGGAGCATGTGGCGGGCTACACCATCGTCAATGAGTTCAGCCTGCCGGAAGACAGCTACTACCGCCCGGCGGTGAAAGCCAAGTGCCGGGACGGTTTCTGCGCATTGGGCCCGGAACTGGTGGCCCGCGACCAGGTCGCCAATCCGCATCAATTGAGCGTGAAGCTGTTCGTCAACGGTGAACTGCGCCAGCAAAACTCCACCGCCAACTTCGTGCGCAGCCTGCCGCAGTTGATCGCCGAGATCAGCGAGCTCATGACCCTGCACGAAGGCGATGTGCTGATCACCGGCACCCCCGAAGGCCGGGTGGATGTGCAACCCGGCGACACGGTTGAAGTCGAGATCAGCGGCCTGGGCCGCCTGGTCAACCACATCAAGGCAGAGGAGCTGTCATGAAACACGCCCGTATTCGCTTTGAAGGTGAAGCCCACCAGGTGCTGGTAGAAGCTGAAAACGCCGTGCGCCTGGCCGACGGCCGCCTGCTGGCCGAAGACCAGGTCGAATGGCTGCCACCGGCCACCGGCAGCATGTTTGCCCTCGGCCTGAACTACGCCGACCACGCCGCCGAACTGGCCTTCAAGCCACCGACTGAACCGCTGGCGTTCATCAAGTCCCCCGGCACCTACACCGGCCATAACCAGGTGACCTGGCGGCCGGACAACGTCGCCTACATGCACTACGAGTGCGAACTGGTGGCAGTCATCGGCAAGCCGGCGCGCAACGTCAAGCGCGAGAACGCCCTGGAGTATCTGGCCGGCTACACGGTGTGCAACGACTACGCGATCCGCGACTACCTGGAAAACTACTACCGCCCCAACCTGCGGGTGAAAAACCGCGACGCCACCACGCCCGTGGGCCCATGGATCGTGGATGTCGCCGACGTGCCGGACCCGAGCAACCTGAAGCTGCGCACCTGGATCAACGGTGAACTGCGCCAGGAAGGCAGCACGAAAGACATGATTTTCGACATCCCGTATTTGATCGAATACCTGTCCAGCTTCATGACCCTGCAGCCCGGCGACATGATCGCCACCGGCACCCCGGAAGGCCTGGCGGATGTGGTGCCGGGGGACGAAGTGGTCGTGGAAGTGGAAGGCGTCGGTCGCCTGGTCAATCGAATTGTCAGCGAGGCGGACTTTTTCGCCGCCCGTAAAGAGGCTTGAGCAACATGATCAAACACTGGATCAACGGCCGTGAGGTCGAAAGCAAAGACACCTTCATCAACTACAACCCGGCCACCGGCGAAGCCATCGGTGAAGTCGCCAGCGGTGGGGCCGAGGAAGTGGCGCAGGCGGTAGCGGCCGCCAAGGAAGCCTTTCCGAAGTGGGCAGGCACACCGGCCAAGGAACGTGCCCGCTTGATGCGCAAGCTCGGTGAGCTGATCGAACAGAACGTGCCGCACCTGGCCGAGCTGGAAACCCTCGACACCGGCCTGCCGATCCACCAGACCAGGAACGTGCTGATTCCCCGGGCGTCCCACAACTTCGATTTCTTCGCCGAAGTCTGCACCCGCATGGACGGCCACAGTTACCCGGTGGACGACCAGATGCTCAACTACACCCTGTACCAGCCGGTGGGCGTGTGCGCGTTGGTGTCGCCATGGAACGTGCCGTTCATGACCGCCACCTGGAAGACTGCGCCGTGCCTGGCACTGGGCAATACCGCGGTGCTGAAAATGTCCGAGCTGTCGCCGCTGACGGCCAATGAACTGGGGCGCCTGGCGGTCGAAGCCGGGATTCCCAACGGCGTGCTGAACGTGATCCAGGGCTACGGCGCCACCGCCGGTGATGCGCTGGTGCGCCACCCGGACGTGCGGGCGATTTCCTTCACCGGCGGTACCGCCACCGGCAAGAAAATCATGCAGACCGCCGGGCTGAAAAAGTACTCCATGGAACTGGGCGGCAAGTCGCCGGTGCTGATCTTTGAAGACGCCGACCTGGACCGCGCCCTCGACGCGGCACTGTTCACCATCTTCTCGCTCAACGGTGAGCGCTGCACCGCTGGCAGCCGGATCTTCATTCAGGAGAGCGTGTACCCGCAGTTCGTCGCCGAATTTGCCGCCCGCGCCAAACGCCTGATCGTCGGCGACCCACAGGACCCGAAGACCCAGGTTGGCTCGATGATCACCCAGGCCCACTACGACAAGGTCACCGGCTACATCAGGATTGGCCTCGAAGAAGGCGCCACCCTGCTGGCCGGCGGCCTGGAACGCCCGGCCAACCTGCCGGCGCACTTGAGCCGCGGGCAGTTTATCCAGCCGACGGTGTTTGCCGATGTGAACAACAACATGCGCATCGCCCAGGAAGAAATCTTTGGCCCGGTGGTGTGCCTGATCCCGTTCAAGGACGAAGCCGAGGCGCTGCAACTGGCCAACGACACCGAGTACGGCCTGGCGTCCTATATCTGGACCCAGGACATCGGCAAGGCGCATCGTCTGGCCTACGGCATCGAAGCCGGCATGGTGTTCATCAACAGCCAGAACGTGCGGGACTTGCGCCAGCCGTTTGGTGGGGTAAAAGGTTCCGGCACCGGCCGTGAAGGCGGCCAGTACAGCTTCGAAGTGTTTGCCGAGATCAAGAACGTGTGCATTTCCATGGGCAGTCATCACATCCCGCGCTGGGGTGTGTAACCCGGATATAACAACGCTACCTGTAGGAGCGAGCTTGCTCGCGAAGAACCCGCAGGCGCCGCGGGCTAACAGAAGTGCTGCGTTATCGTTGACGTTTTTCGCGAGCAAGCTCGCTCCTACAAAAGAATAAATACTCAGGAGAATGATCATGGGCGAAGTGGTTCTGGCAGCGAAGATCTGCCACGTCCCCTCGATGTACCTGTCGGAACTGCCCGGCAAGCACCACGGTTGCCGCGAAGCAGCCATCGCCGGGCACAAGGAAATCGGGCGGCGCGCCCGTGAACTGGGGGCCGACACCGCGGTGGTGTTCGACGTGCACTGGCTGGTCAACAGCGGCTATCACGTCAACTGCGGCGAGCATTTCAAGGGCACCTACACCAGCAACGAGCTGCCGCACTTCATCAAGAACATGGAGTACGAGTACCCGGGCTGCCCCGAGCTGGGCGAGTTGATCGCCGCCGAGGCCAACCTGGCCGGCGTGCGCACCATGGCCCACAACATCCCGAGCCTGGAGCTGGAATACGGCACCCTGGTGCCGATGCGCTACATGCACATGGGCGTGCCGGACGCGCAGAAGTTCGACGTGATCTCGATTGCCGCGTGGTGCGCCTGGCACCGCCTGGAAGACAGCTTTGCGTTCGGCGCCGCCGTGCGCCGCGCCATCGAAAAGAGCGACCGCAAAGTCCTGGTGCTGGCCTCGGGCTCCCTCTCCCACCGCTTCTCGGACGACCGCGAAGCCGAAGCCAACATCCACAACTGGACCCGTGAATTCGACAAACAGATGGACCTGCACGTGGTGGAGATGTGGAAGCAAGGCCGCTTCAAGGAGTTCTGCGCAATGCTGCCGGACTACGCCGAGCACTGCTTCGGCGAAGGCAAGATGCACGACACCGCGATGCTCCTGGGACTGCTGGGCGGGCCGGACTACAACCAGCCGGCCGAGATCATCACCCAGCCGTTCGGCAGTTCGGGCACCGGGCAGATCAATGCCATTTTCCCTTTATGAGCATTGGTGAGGATCAAATGTGGGAGCTGGCTTGCCTGCGATGCAGGCACCTCGGTGTATCTGTCGCACCGAGTTGATGCCATCGCAGGCAAGCCAGCTCCTACAAGGAATTCGCTGCACCTCACCCCAAGAGGAGATACACATGCCGCACTTCATCGCCGAATACACCGACAACATCGAGCAGCAGGCCAACCTGCCGGCCCTGTTCGAGCAGGTTCACGCCGTGCTGGGGGACAGCGGCGTGTTTCCCCTGGGGGGCATCCGCAGTCGCGGAGTGCGCCTGGACACCTGGCGCATGGCCGACGGCAAGCATGACTACGCCTTCGTCCACATGACCCTCAAGGTCGGCCACGGGCGCGACCTGGAAACCCGAAAAACGGTGGCCGAAGCCCTGTTCAAGGTCATCACCGAGCACTTCGCCGAGCTGCAATCCCAGCGGCTGCTGGCGTTGTCGTTCGAGATGATCGAGCTGCACCCCGAGCTGAATTTCAAGCAGAACAACGTGCACGCATTCCTGAAGAACCAGGCGGGCTGAGCACAGCCCACCTTTCCGCCCATGGCCACTCAAACAAAAAAGAACAACATCATGAGCACAGCCAATACCGCCGACAGCACCACCCTGATCGAACATCAGCGCACCCACAGCATCGTCACCTGGCGACTGATGCCGTTGCTGCTGATCTGCTACCTGTTTGCCCACCTGGACCGCATCAACATCGGCTTCGCCAAGATGCAGATGAGCACCGACCTGCACTTCAGCGACACGGTGTATGGCCTCGGTGCCGGCCTGTTTTTCATCGCCTACGCGCTGTTCGGCGTACCCAGCAACATGGCCCTGGACCGGGTCGGCCCACGGCGCTGGATCGCCTGCCTGATGGTGGTGTGGGGCGTGCTCTCCACCAGCATGCTGTGGATCGAAAGCTCCACGGGCTTCTACGTGCTGCGCTTTCTGCTGGGGGTGGCCGAAGCCGGCTTCTTCCCGGGGATCCTGGTGTTCCTCAACCGCTGGTACCCGGCCCGCCGCCGGGCGCAAGTCACCGCGCTGTTTGCGATTGCCGTGCCCATGGCCGGTGTGATTGGTGGCCCGTTGTCCGGTGCGATCCTGGAGAACTTCCATGATTTCGGCGGGCTGCGGGGCTGGCAGTGGATGTTCCTGATCGAAGGCGCCCCGGTGGTGCTGCTCGGCCTGGTCGTCCTGAAATACCTGCCCGACAGCTTCGAAACCGTGAAGTGGCTGGAGCCCGCGCAAAAGCAACAACTGCGCGAGCAACTGAGCACTGAAGAACAGCGCAAATCCATCACCTCCTTCGGCGGCATCCTGCGTGACCCGCAGGTGTGGCTGCTGGTGGCGGTGTACTTCGCGGTGATGCTGGCGGTGAACACCCTGGCGTTCTGGATGCCCACCCTGATCCACGGCGCCGGCATCGGCCGCGACAGCCAGGTCGGCCTGCTGAGCGCCGTACCGTATCTGGCCGGGTGCTTCTTCATGATCGGCTGCGGGCGCTCGTCCGACCGCAACCGCGAACGCCGCTGGCACCTGTGCGTGCCGTTGCTGATGTCGGCCATCGGTATTGCGGTGGCCGGGCTCTCGCCCACCAACCCGACCCTGGTGCTGGGTGGCCTGATCCTCGCCGGCATGGGCGCCAGCGCTGCGCTGCCGATGTTCTGGCAATTGCCGCCGGCATTCCTGTCCAACAGCACCCAGGCGGCCGGCATCGCGCTGATCAGCTCGTTCGGCAGCATCGCTTCGTTCCTCGCGCCCTACCTGATCGGCTGGATGCGCGACACCACCCAAAGCGCGAGCCTGGCCCTGTACGTGCTGGCGCTGCTTATCGCCCTCGGCGGCCTGCTGGTGCTGCGCACCCATGCGGCCATCGTCAATCCCCAGTAGAGATTTTGTCATGCTTGATCAAGCCCTTATTCAGCAAGCCGCCGCCCGCCTCGACCAGGCCGAGCGTTCCCGTGAACAGGTGCGCCAGTTTTCCCTGGAGCATCCGAACATCACGATTGAAGACGCCTACGCCATCCAGCGCGCCTGGGTGGCCCGGAAAATCAAGGACGGGCGCAAGCTGGTCGGGCACAAGATCGGCCTGACGTCGCGGGCGATGCAGGTGTCGTCGAACATCACCGAGCCGGATTACGGCGCCCTGCTCGATGACATGTTCTTCGACGAAGGCACCGACATCCCCTTCGAGCGCTTCATCGTGCCGAGGGTGGAAGTGGAACTGGCGTTCATCCTCGGCAAGCCGCTCAAGGGCCCGAACTGCACGATTTTCGATGTGCTCGATGCCACGGAATGGGTGATCCCGGCGCTGGAAATCATCGACGCCCGCATCCAGCAGATCGACCCGCACACCAACGCCACCCGCAAGGTGTTCGACACCATTTCCGACAACGCCGCCAATGCCGGCGTGGTGATGGGCGGCCGCGCCGTGCGCCCCACCGAGATCGACCTGCGCAAGGTGCCGGCGGTGTTGTACCGCAACGGGGTGATCGAAGAGTCCGGGGTGTCGGCTGCGGTACTTAACCATCCGGCCAAGGGCGTGGCCTGGCTGGCGAACAAACTGGCGCCGTACGACGTCACCCTGCAACCCGGCCAGATCATCCTCGGCGGCTCCTTCACCCGCCCGGTGGCGGCGAATCCGGGTGACACCTTCCATGTCGACTACGACATGCTGGGTTCCATCTCCTGCCGCTTTGTCTGAATACTGGAGGACTGTTTCATGGACATGCCCATCAACCGCTTCAAGCAACGCCTGCAACGTGGCGAGACCCAGATCGGCCTGTGGCTCGGTTTGGCGGACGCTTATTGCGCCGAACTGGCGGCGAATGCCGGGTTCGACTGGCTGCTGATCGACGGCGAGCACGCGCCCAATGACCTGCGCGGCATGCTCGGCCAACTGCAGGCTGTCGCGCCTTATGACAGCCAACCGGTGATTCGCCCGGTGATCGGCGATACGGCGTTGATCAAGCAGGTGCTGGATATCGGCGTGCAGACGCTGTTGGTGCCGATGGTGGAGACGGCTGACCAGGCACGGCAGCTGGTGCGGGCGATGCGTTATCCACCGGGTGGTGTACGGGGCGTGGGCAGCGCGCTGGCGCGGGCGTCGCGCTGGAACAGGATTCCCGGTTACCTGGATGAGGCCGATGCGCAGATGTGCCTGCTGGTGCAGATCGAGAACCGTGAAGGCCTGGACAACCTGGACGCGATTGCGGCGGTTGATGGCGTGGATGGGGTGTTTATCGGCCCGGCGGACCTGAGCGCGGCCATGGGGCACAGGGGGAATCCCGGGCACCCCGAGGTGCAGGCAGCGATTGAGGACGCCATCGTACGGATTCAAAAAGCCGGCAAGGCGGCGGGGATCTTGAGTGCGGATGAGAAACTGGCGCGGCGGTATATCGAGCTGGGGGCAGCGTTTGTGGCGGTGGGGGTGGATACGACGGTGTTGATGCGCGGGTTGCAGGGGTTGGCGGCGAAATTCAAAGACACCGCAACACCGGCCATTACCGGCGGCGTGTACTGACGCTCTGAAACCACAAAGATCCAAAATGTGGGAGCGGGCTTGCTCGCGAAAGCGGTGTATCAGTGCCAGGTTTGTTGGCTGACCCACCGCATTCGCGAGCAAGCCCGCTCCCACATTTGGATCGGCGGTGTGTCAGCGCTTGATAGTCTTCAACTCATCCAGCAACCCCAGCAACACCTGCAACTTCTCCTCCCCGAACTGCTCCTGCAACCGCTGGTAATTCTCCTCCATGCACTGGCTCATCGACTCGAAACTGGCCTTGCCCTTCTCCGCCAGCGTCACCAGCACCCGCCGCTGATCCTGCTCGGCCTTGCGCCGGTGCACCATCCCCGCCGCCTCCATGCGCACCAGCACGCCGGTCATGCTCGGCTTGAGAATGCACGCCAGTTCCGCCAGTTGGTAAATCTCCAGCTCATCATGCTGGCTGAGAATTCGAATAACCCGCCATTGCTGCTCGGTCAGCCCATGCTCATTCAGCGAGGGCCGGAAAAAACTCATGGCCGCTTCACGGGCCTGAAGCAAGGTCAGGGTCAGGGATTGTCTGGGTTTCAACATAGGCTCAGGGTCACGATAGATTTAGTTAATGTTTTAACGAAACTCTAACACTCTCCTCCCCACCTCACGCTATAACTTGTGAAGCCGGCGAAGGCTCTGGCGCGCAGGATCAAAACCGGCGGCACACAGAATCAAGACATCCAGCGCGCCAACGGCCTTAATACACTCATTAGCTCTTCACTGTCAGGCAGCGCAATGATCAATATCGAAACGCCGACCTATTACACGGCGACCAAGAAATACAACCTCAGCTTCCCCACCCTGGAGCAGGACGTGGAAGCCGACGTGGTGATCATCGGTGGCGGCTTTTCCGGGATCAACACCGCCCTGGAGCTCGCCGAAAAAGGCATCACCAACATCGTCGTGCTGGAAGCGCGTTACCTGGGTTTCGGCGGAACCGGGCGTAACGGTGGGCAGATCATGGCCGGCATCGGCCACGACCTGGAAAAGATCAAGAAGGACGTGGGTGAAGACGGCCTGCGCCAGATCTTCGAGATCAGCGACCTGGGCGCCGACATCATCAAGAACCGCATCGCCAAGTACGACATCGATGCCGACTTCTGCCACGGCTATGGCTACATGGGCTTCAACGCCCGCCAGGAAAAGACCCTGCGCGCCTGGGAGAAAGACTTCAAATCCATCAACACCCAACACGAGATCCGCTTTCTTGGCGGCTCCGACGTCAGGCAGATCATCGGCTCCGACGCCTACAGCAGCGCCCTGCTGCACATGGGCGGCGGGCATGTGCACTCGTTGAACCTGCTGCTGGGCGAAGCCAAGGCCCTGGCCGGCCACGGCGTGCGGATTTTCGAGAACAGCCCGGCGCTGGAAGTCAGTTATGGCGAGCGCATCACCGTGCGCACCGGCCGCGGTTCGGTCAAGGCCAGCAAGCTGCTGTGGGCCTGCGACAGTTTCCTCAACAAGCTGGAGCCGGAACTGCACCGCTCGACCATCAACACCTACGCGTTCCAGATGATGACCGAGCCGTTGCCAGAAGAGCTGATCAACCGTATCAGCCCGATTCGCGGGGCCTACAGCGACATTCGCCCGGTGATCGACTACTACCGCGTCACCCACGAAAACCGCCTGCTGTTCGGCGCCGCCACGCCTTTGGTGGAGCACATTCCCGGCGATTTGAAAGCCTGGAACCGCAGCCTGATGCTGAAGATTTTCCCGTACCTCAAGGACGTGAAGATCGACCTGGCCTGGGGCGGCCCGATGGCCTGCAGCCCGAACCTGTTCCCGCAGGTCGGCACCTTGCCCGGGCGCAGCAACGCGTTCTACGTGCAGGGCTATTCGGGCTTCGGCGTGACCCCAAGCCACATCATCTGCAAGGTGCTGGCCGAAGGCATGAGCGAAGGCTCGGCGCGGTATGACCTGGTCAGCTCGATCCATCGCCCGACCATCATCGGCAAGGACGCAATCCGCCCGCTGCTGCTCACCGCCGGAAAATCCTGGCATCAGCTCTCCGGTTACTGGAACGGCCGCCGCTGACAAACACCTGTAGGAGCGAGCTTGCTCGCGAAAAACCCAAGGGCGCCGCGTTAATCCAGGACGCCAACGTCATCGTTGACGACCTTCGCGAGCAAGCTCGCTCCTACAGTTGGTCACTAATTTTTTCTCATCAGGAGCAACTGCCATGACCCTCGTTACCCTCAAGAAAGACATCCAGCTATCCGAACTCGACGCCTGGGGCACCGTCGCCGACCTCGGCTCGACCATCCTCGAAGGCGAAGTCCGGGCCTTCGGCAAAATGACCTTCGGTGCCCCCACCGACCCGGTCAGCAGCGCCTATTTCGGCACCACCCAGGGCAAGTTCCGCATGGTCTACCCGTTTGCCGAACAGGCCACCGTGGTCACCGGCGAAGTGGTGCTCACCGACGAATCCACCGGCCAGAGCACCCGCTACAAGGCCGGTGACAGCTGGTTCGTGACCAAGGGCACCCCGGTGCTGTGGGAAGTGGTCAGCGAAAGTTTCGTCAAACACTACTTCGCCGTGGTGTGATAGCCCCGGCTGCCGGCACCCGTCGGCAGCCTTTTGGCGCAGGTGCCCACCCATGCACGCTCTCCCCGCCCACGAAGTCGCCGGCCAGTGCCTGCAGGCTTTCACCCGCTTGATTCCGGTCAGCCAGGCCGCGTTCTATTGCGTCGACCGCCAGCTGCAAGCCCGGGATTTCCAGTTGCACGGCATGAGCGGCGAAATGCACCGCGACTACCTCGACAACTACCGCCAATTCGACCCGTTGCAACCGCGCAACTGCCTGTCCAGTGGCCTGGCGGTGGTGCCGCTGGGCCTTGCCATGGCCCGCCAGCCGGCGCGGGATACCCGGCGCTATGGGGATTTTCTGCGGCGCTATGGCGTGGTCGATGTGGTGGAGATTTTCGCCCAGCGCGCCGGCCAGCCCCAGGCGGCGATTTCGCTGTTGCGCACCGCCGACCAGGGCGCTTTCACCGGCGAGCAACTGGCCCAACTGAACGCCCTGCAAACCTTGCTGCAACTGGCGGTGGCCAACATGCAGCCCACTGAAGAGGCGCTGGCCGGGTTGACGCCCAAGGAGCGCCAGATCGCCCTGCTGTTGCGCCAGGGCGCCAGCAATAAACAGTTGGCCCAGGAGCTGGATGTCGGCCTGCCCACCATCAAGACCCACCTGATCAACCTGTTTCGCAAGGCCGGCGTCAGCAGTCGTACCGAGCTGGTGGGTACCCTGTTCCTGTAGCCAACCTCAACCATCTGGTTGATGGTCGGGCCCACTTACGGGCGCGATGATCCGTGGTGTTCACCCACCCAACCGGAGCTTCGCAAATGACCACCCCTTCTGACTGGATCACCGTGGGCGCCCTGGCCGACGGCTTCGCCCCAGAGGCATTTATCCTGCCGAACCTGGCCGACCTGAGCGGCAAGGCCTTCACGCTGCACTTCGCCAATGGCTGGCAGATCGAGCACCGTTTCGAGCGCGACAGGCTCTCCTGGGCTGCAGCCGACGGTCACTCCAGCGGCAGCGCCACCTACCGTGCGACCTCCGTGCGCCCCGGCCTGTACCTGGTGGATTTCATCAAGCGCGAAGGCACGCAGGCCTGGTCGGTCAGCCTGGTGCTCGACACCGCCAGCGCTTCGTTCACCGCTGTGCTCGGGCGCATGCCCACCCAGGAACAAACCCGCGAAGGCCTCTACAGCCGCGCCCTTGCCGGCAAGCCGCTGACGTCGGTGGAAGTGGAATTCCTCCACGGCAGCCTCGACCGCCCGTGGCAGCCAGGCCAATGCCCCCACGCACCCACCACCGACCTGATCGGCCTGCGCAACCAGTATCGCTACAGCCCGAGCGAGGTCTACGAGCACATCTACCTCAACCACCAGTTCTACGCCTGGCAATGCCTCAAGGGTGTCGAGCAAGGCCTGTGCGACACCGACCGCTGCGATTACTACAAGATCGCCGACCAGCTCTACCTGTTCGTCTGGCGCGAAAAAATCATCCCCACCCTCGGCCTGGTGCTGATCGACCTGCAGCAACACCGCAGCGACGGCAAGATCTTCGGCTATGCCGACGCCTCCTTCGATGAGCTATCGAACTTTCCCATCAGCTCCTACTGCCAGGTGCTCAATCGCACGGAGCATCCTGATGACTGAGCCGCGCACGATTGTGATCACCGGGGCTGGCACGGGCATCGGTGCCGCGTGCGCCCGGCTGTACGCCGCCGAGGGTGCGCATGTGGTGCTGATCGGCCGTCGTCGCGAGCCACTGGAGCAGGTCGCGCGGGAAACCGGGGGGTTGGTGTTGGTGGGTGATGCAGCCTGCCCGCAGACCTGGGAGGGTTTTATTGCGCAGATTCGCCAGCACTATGGGCGGATCGACGTGCTGCTGGCCTGTGCGGGCGGCCATGGCGTGGGCAGCGCCACCGGCACCAGCCCGCAGACCTGGGAAGCGGCGCTGCGCAGCAACCTCGACAGCGCCTTCTACAGTGCGCGGGCGTGTTTGCCGCTGCTGCTGGAAAGCGCCGGCAACATCGTGTTGATGGGCTCGATTGCCTCCCTGGCCGCAGGGCCTGAAGTATGCGGCTACACCACGGCCAAGCATGCCTTGCTCGGGCTCAATCGCTCGCTGGCCCGGGATTACGGCCCGCGCGGGGTGCGGGTGAACGCGGTGTGCCCCGGCTGGGTGCGCACGCCGATGGCGGATGAGGAAATGCAGCCGTTGATGGATTTCCATGGCGAGACGCTGCAGCACGCCTATGACCGGGTGTGCGCCGATGTGCCGTTGCGCCGGCCGGCCAGCGCTGAAGAAATCGCCAGGGTGTGCCGCTTCCTGGCATCCAGTGACGCGTCGATCATTACGGGTGCGACGCTGGTGGCGGACGGGGGCTCAAGCATCGTCGATGTGCCGACGCTGGCCTATGCGCGTATGGAGCAGCGTCATGAATGAAGACCTGGATTTCACTGGTCGCAACGTATTGGTAACGGGTGGCGCCCAGGGTATTGGTCGGGCCATCGTCGAAGCGTTTGCCCTGCGGGGCGCGCGGGTGATGATCGCCGACCTGCAACTGGCAGAGGCGCTCGCGCTGGAGCTGTGCGGGCGCGGCTGCCAGGTGGAAGCGGTGACGGTGGATCTGGCGGATGCGGCTGCGGTTTTCGAGCTGATTGCGGGCGTGGAACACGACTGGGGGCGGCTGGATATTCTGGTGCATAACGCCGGGTATTTTCCGCTGACGCCCTTTGCCGAGATCACTCCGGCGATGCTCGGCCGTACCTTGGCGGTCAACCTCTCGGCGTTGTTCTGGCTGACCCAGGCGGCGCTGCCGATGTTCCGCCGTCAGGGTCGGGGCTGCGTGCTGGTTACGTCGTCTGTCACGGGGCCGCGGGTTGCGTTTCCGGGGTTGAGTCACTATGCGGCGTCGAAGGCCGGGGTCAACGGGTTCATTCGCAATGCGGCGCTGGAAATGGCCGGTTTGAATGTGCGAGTCAACGGTGTGGAGCCCGGCATGATCGCAACCCCGGCCATGGGCAACCTGGGGGATGACCAGGTAAATGCACAGATCGCCAGCCGGGTACCGCTGGGACGGCTGGGCGCACCGTCGGATATTGCCGGGGCAATGCTGTTCCTGGCATCGGACCTGGCAGGCTATATCACTGGGCAAACGCTGGTGGTGGATGGCGGCTCGACCTTGCCGGAGGTTTAACGAAACGTCCTACCGAACTGCCGGATAACCTCTACTCCCCTGCCCTGAGAACCTCTGCAAAGTCCCTCGCCTGATCACACAGCGCGAGGGAACGCCGATGTTTTTTTCGATTAATGCCCTGCCCGATGGGGCTGCCTCTTGAATCCCGCCATAGGCTTTCTGGTCGTGGCGGCGATGGACCCGAAGACGCGCGACGTCGATGGGGTTCTCAATGACTTCACACATTGCCTGAACACCTACGACGCGTGGGCCGAGAGCTTCTGGAGCTTTTCGGCACTGGATGTCGAGCAGGTGTTCAAGGTCGGCGACGAGGTTTCGCTGGTCGCGCCCATCACCCGTTCCCTGTATCCCGCCAGCACCGTCGCGACCTGCAAGGCCAACTCACCGTTGACCCTGGTGCACATGTTCCAGAGCACACGGTTCGTGCCCATCGGCAATACGCCGGTGATGCTGCAGGAAGTCGCGCAAGACGGCGGTCCCCTCGCCGATCCCATCCATAAAACCATCGGCCCCAGCGGCATTCTCGAAGTCACCGAGTGCACCGTCGACCGGCAGTATCGAGTCAGCTTTTACCCCAACGTTTCCAGGGACCACATCAAGGCACTGTATGCCTCCTATCAGTCCGAGATCAGCTCGCTGGAAGGCAACTTGCGCGGTCAGTGGACGAGCACGTTCAAGCCAATATGGGAGAGCTATTCCAAGGCGGGTTATGGCGAGCGCTACACCTCGCTGCAACTGGCTTATGCGCGGGGCTTTGAAAACGTGCTTTACGGTCTCTGGGACGGTATTGCGCAGCTGTACCAGTGGTTGGCAGACATCAAGCCCAACAGCGAAAAGCTCCTGCAGTACCTCTCCCAAGCCGAGCTTGGAGCGCTCCTGAAGCTCAGTCATGAGGCGATTGCCAAAGGATTGTTGATTCTCAGCGACGAGCCGCTGCTGTTCATCTACCTGTCCGCGATGGTCAGTTGGATGCGCATGCTGCCGCCGCATTACATGTTTGAGTTGCTCGGGGAAATCACCACCGAGGTGTTGCTCAACCTGCTGTTGCTGTGGGCTACCGGCGGTATGGGTGTGGCGGTACGTTTGGGCCCGCAGGTGCTGGGCAAGGTCAGGTCCGGCCGGGCACGGGAGTGGTTGGAGCAGATTGCCAAGCTGGGCGGTACGGCCCCGCTGGATAGGCATGCGGAGGTGCTTAAGCCGTTATCGCTTCAGAGTCATGCAGTGCCGGTGAAAGCTGCGGCGGCGCCCTTGAAGGCTGGCGTGGACGAGATTTCCAATCCGGCACCGATGGTGCGGGAGCCGAAGACGGCACGCACGGCGTTGGTGAAGCAAGAACATGTGGATGATGCCCCGGCTTCGGCGAAAACCCCCAATGGAGATGCTTCGGTCTGTTCGGCGAATACCTGTACCAATGGCTGCCCGGTTTCGATGGTTACTGGTGAGGAACTGCTGACCCTGACGGACGGCTCGTTGGAGGGTGTGCTGCCGTTTGCCTGGACGCGGTTGTATCGCAGCAGCGCCGTGGAAGTGGATTGCGGGTTGGGGTTTGGCTGGAGTCATTCGCTGGCGCAGCGGTTGGTGGTGAGCGGTGAATCGGTGGTGTGGACCGATCACGAAAACCGCAGTACGACGTTTCCCCTGCCCTCTGCTGCACGGCCGGCCATCACCAATAGCCTGGCGGAAGCGGCGATTTATCTGGGCGCTTTGCCTGATGAATTAGTACTGGCTCAAACCTCCCTTTTCTACCACTTCCGCAACGGTGTGCTGACGTCGATCAGCGATGCGTATGACAACCGGCTGCGCATTTCCCGCGATTATTCAGGGCGGATTCAGCGGATCGATAACCATGTTGGCCAGGGATTGCTGCTGCGGTATGAGCGCGGCCATATCGTTGCCGTCGACTATCAGGTGCAGCGGGAGCCGGGCTGGGTCACCGAACAGAACGTTGTTTCCTACACGTACGACGATGCCTGGCGGTTGGTTGAGGCGACCAACGCGGTAGGCGAAAGCGAGCGTTATCGGTACGACGATCAGCAGGTGATCCTGGAGCGGGAACTGGCCGGTGGGGCGAGTTTCTTTTGGGAGTGGGAACGGTCCGGCAAGGCTGCAAGGTGCGTCCGGCACTGGGCCAGCTTTTCGCAG
>NZ_JACAQY010000053.1:0-28392 GCF_013386835.1 Pseudomonas sp. IPO3774 | reverse complement strand
GGTAAATCGGCAAGGATGCCGATTTAGCCGCGCCGGGCCATGGATGGCCCGTCGCGGCGGCCCGCGGAGCCGTGCCGGAGTGCGGGCATGCCGAGCCTAGGCGAGGCACCGAGTGGTGGGGCAAAGACCTTTTGGTTACTTTTGGGGCGTTTGCCAAAAGTGACCCGCTGTAAGAGCGGAACCCTAAGCAGCCGTTACCTAAATAACGGATATGTACTCAATCCCCCTGCAAACCACCACCAAGCCCCCTGTCATCTAAGCGTCACCGTAACTTCATGGAGATGACACCGGCCCTACATAGCCTGACATGGCACAAACAAGTCGACCGGCCGTAACCCTGGCCGGCACTCGGAGACTCGCCATGACTCAGATCGCCCGCATCAGCGACACCGGCAATGAACGCCGCCTGCAAGCCGAACGCCTGATCGGCGCCCAGGCTTTGCAGGAAGCCCAGGCCCTGCGGTTCAACGTGTTCAGCGGCGAATTCAACGCCAAGCTGAAAGGCGCTGAACTGGGCCTGGACATGGATGACTATGATGTTCACTGCAGCCACATCGGCGTGCGGGATTTGAACAGCGGTCGACTCGTCGCCACCACCCGTTTGCTCGACCACCAGGCCGCCACCACCCTGGGCCGCTTCTACAGCGAAGAAGAATTCAGCCTCCACGGCCTGCTGCACCTCAAAGGCCCCATCCTGGAAATCGGCCGCACCTGCGTCGACCCCGCCTACCGCAACGGCGGCACCATCGCCGTGTTGTGGGGCGAGTTGGCCGAAGTCCTCAACCAGGGCGGCTACAGCTACCTGATGGGCTGCGCGAGCATCCCGATGCACGACGGCGGCATCCAGGCCCACGCCATCATGCAGCGCCTGCGCGAACGCTACCTGTGCAACGAACACCTGCGGGCCGAGCCGAAAAAGCCGCTGCCGGCACTGGACCTGCCATCCAACGTCATCGCCGAAATGCCCCCCTTGCTCAAGGCCTACATGCGCCTGGGTGCAAAGATTTGCGGCGAACCCTGCTGGGACGAAGACTTCCAGGTCGCCGACGTGTTCATCCTGCTCAAGCGCGACGAGCTGTGCCCGCGGTATGCCCGCCACTTCAAGGCAGCCATGTGATGAGCCGCCTTCGGGTGTACGGGCGAATTGCCCGCGTGCTGGTGGTGGTGGCCCTGGGTTTGACCATGGCCAGTGTGTTTGGCGTGTTTGAACGTCTGGGCGTCGCCAACTCGATGGTGCGCCGGCAGCGCTGGTCGCGTTTTTTCATGGCACGGCTGACCAACGCCCTGCCCTTTCGCGTGACCGTTCACGGTGAGTTGCCGCAACAGTCGATGCTGTGGGTCAGCAACCACGTATCGTGGACCGATATCCCGCTGCTGGGGATGGTGGCGCCGATGTCGTTCCTGTCCAAGGCCGAGGTGCGCACCTGGCCGGTGGCGGGCTGGTTGGCCGCCAAGGCAGGCAGCCTGTTCATCCGCCGAGGTTCGGGGGACAGCCAGTTGATTCGCAAACAGATGACGCGTCATCTGGAACAACAACACCCGCTGTTGATGTTCCCGGAAGGCACCACCACCGACGGCCGCGCCCTGCGTACGTTCCACGGGCGGTTACTGGCCAGTGCGATTGATGCCGATGTGTCGCTGCAACCGGTGGCGATTCGTTATCTGCGCGATGGCCACATCGACCCGCTGGCACCGTTTATTGGCGACGATGATTTGCTCTCGCACTTGATGCGTTTGTTCGGCAATGACCAGGGCGACGTGGAAATCCATCTGCTCAAGCCGATTGCCTGCGCCGGGCAGGAACGTGCGGCGCTGGCGTTCCAGGCGCAGCAGGCGGTGCAGAAGGCGTTGTTTGGCCCCCTTCCAGAGGCTGAGCAAATGCCAGCGCGGCCAGCATTCGCGGCCTGAAGCGAGCACGGTGAAAAATGTGGGAGCGGGCTTGCTCGCGAAGGCGGTGCATCAGTCAGCAGATTCATTAGCTGACCCACCGCTTTCGCGAGCAAGCCCGCTCCCACATTTATAGTTGTATTGCCAACTGGCTATTTGAGAACCGCTGCAATTCTGGGTAAAACACCCGAAAATCCTCGCTCAACGGCTCGTACAGCGCTCGTAATTCCTGCATGGCATGGCCCAGTTCTTCGGGCCGTGTCAGGCGTCGGCCAATTCCTCGAAGTACCTGTTCCATCACCGCAAATTCGCGGTACGAACCCAGCCAGTCATCCGCCGCCATGTACGGCGCAATCTGCGCCAGCCGCCCCGGCAATGCCGGTTCTTCGGCGAGCACCCGGTAAACCTCAGAGGTAAATCGCTCCAGCGGCTGATCGGCATATAACGCCCAGTCCCGCGCCAGGCAGTGGTCGAAAAACACATCGAGGACAATCCCGGCATAGCGGCGCCGGGTCAGGGTGAAGCGCGACAGCGCCTGCCCGATCAGCGGATGACTGTCGGTGTAGCGATCGATTGAGCGATGCAACTGAATCGCCGACTCGATTTGCGGGCTGAACTGGCCTTGCAGGCGACCTTTAACAAAGTCGCCATACAGGCTGCCAAGCAATTGAGCAGGAAGTTGGCCGCCGAGGTGCAGATGTGCGAGATAATTCATGGCGCGCAGTCTAGCACTGCCGTCAACGTATCGTTATAACCCGATATACCGATTCAATCTGGTTTAAGACCAAAATCATATTGGTATATCGGGATGCAACGATTTAAAGTTCGCCTCATCGCGATATAACGTTTTACAAAACCGAGCATCACTGCCATGTCCATCGACCTCGACGAAATAATAAAAGCCCTGGCGCACCCAGTACGGCGAGACATCCTCAACTGGCTGAAAGACCCGAAAGTGCAATTCCCCGAGCAGCTGCACAACCACGAATACGGCATTTGCGCCGGGCAGATCGACCAGCGCTGCGGGCTGTCTCAGTCCACCGTGTCGGCGCACCTGGCGAACCTGCAACGGGCGGGGCTGATCAGCAGCCAGAAGGCCGGCCAATGGCACTTTTTCAAACGCAATGAGGACGTGATCCAAGCCTTCCTCAAAGCGCTCACCGAAGAACTCAGCGCACCGCTGTAACAAGGACCCATCAATGCCTCTCTCGCTACTCATCCTGGCCTTAAGCGCCTTCGCCATCGGTACGACCGAGTTCGTCATCATGGGCCTGTTGCCCGATGTGGCGGCCGACCTCGGTGTATCGATTCCCGGCGCCGGCTGGCTGGTGACCGGCTACGCCCTGGGCGTGGCCATCGGTGCCCCCTTCATGGCACTGGCCACCGCCAAGCTGCCGCGCAAGGCCGCCCTGGTAGCGTTGATGGGCATCTTCATCATCGGCAACCTGCTCTGCGCCCTGGCCAGTGACTACAACGTGCTGATGTTTGCCCGTGTGGTCACCGCGCTGTGCCACGGTGCCTTCTTCGGTATCGGTTCGGTGGTCGCCGCCAACCTGGTGCCGGCCAACAAGCGTGCTTCGGCCGTGGCGCTGATGTTCACCGGCCTGACCCTGGCCAACGTGCTCGGCGTACCGCTGGGCACCGCGCTGGGTCAGGAAGCCGGCTGGCGCTCGACCTTCTGGGCCGTGACGGTGATTGGGGTGATCGCCCTGATCGGTCTGATCCGCTTCCTGCCGGCCAAGCGTGACGAGGAAAAACTCGACATGCGCGCCGAGCTCAGAGCACTCAAAGGCGCCGGCATCTGGCTGTCGCTGAGCATGACCGCGCTGTTCGCTGCGTCGATGTTCACCCTCTTCACCTACGTCGCGCCGCTGCTGGGGGACGTCACCGGTGTTTCGCCCAAGGGCGTGACCTGGACCCTGCTGCTGATCGGCCTGGGCCTGACCGTCGGCAACATTATCGGCGGCAAGCTGGCAGACAAGCGCCTGGCTGCCACCCTGATCGGCGTGTTCATCAGCATGGCGGTGGTGTCCACCGTCCTGACCTGGACCAGCGTCGCCGTGATCCCGACTGAAATCACCCTGTTCCTCTGGGCCACCGCCTCGTTTGCCGCCGTACCGGCACTGCAAATCAACGTGGTGACCTTCGGCAAGGCCGCACCGAACCTGGTGTCCACCTTGAACATCGGCGCCTTCAACATCGGCAACGCCCTCGGCGCCTGGGTGGGCGGCAGCGTGATTGCCCACGGCTTCGGCCTGACCAGCGTGCCCCTGGCCGCTGCTGCACTGGCCGTGCTCGCGCTGCTGGTGACCCTGATTACTTTCCGTCAGACCGGCGATGCCGACCTGGCCCCCGCGACTAACTGATCAACTAAAGAGAAGGGTGTTATCCCATGACGACTATTTTCGATCCGATCAAACTGGGCGACCTGGAACTGTCGAACCGCATCATCATGGCGCCGCTGACCCGCTGCCGTGCCGACGCCGGTCGCGTGCCCAATGCGCTGATGGCTGAGTACTACGTCCAACGCGCTTCCGCCGGGCTGATCCTCAGCGAAGCCACCTCCGTAACGCCAATGGGCGTGGGTTACCCGGACACCCCGGGCATCTGGTCCAACGACCAGGTTCGCGGCTGGGCCAATGTGACCAAGGCCGTGCACGGTGCAGGCGGCAAGATCTTCCTGCAACTGTGGCACGTGGGCCGGATCTCCCACGAGTCGTACCTGGACGGTGAAACCCCGGTCGCGCCAAGTGCCATCCAGCCTAAAGGGCACGTCAGCCTGGTACGCCCACTGGCCGACTACCCAACGCCGCGCGCCCTGGAAATCGCCGAAATCGCCGACATCGTCGACGCTTACCGCGTAGGCGCCGAGAACGCCAAGGCCGCCGGCTTTGACGGCGTGGAAGTCCACGGTGCGAACGGCTACCTGCTCGACCAGTTCCTGCAAAGCAGCACCAACCAGCGCACCGACAACTACGGCGGCTCCCTGGAAAACCGCGCACGCTTGCTGCTCGAAGTCACTGACGCCGTGATTGAAGTCTGGGGCGCCGGTCGCGTCGGTGTGCACCTGGCACCACGCGCCGACGCACACGACATGGGCGACGCCAACCTGTCGGAAACCTTCACCTACGTCGCCAAAGAGCTGGGCAAGCGTGGCATCGCGTTCATCTGCTCCCGTGAAAAGGAAGCGGGCGACAGCCTCGGCCCACAACTGAAAGCCGCCTTCGGTGGCCCGTACATCGCCAACGAACGCTTCACCAAGGACAGCGCCAACGCGTGGCTGGCTTCGGGCAAGGCTGACGCCGTGGCATTCGGCGTGCCGTTCATCGCCAACCCGGACCTGCCGGCTCGCCTGAAGGCCGATGCACCGCTGAACGAAGCACATCCAGAGACTTTCTACGCCAAAGGCCCGGTCGGCTACATCGACTACCCGACCCTGGCACTCTGATCTGCTGAAACGAAAAAGCCCCGACTTGCGAGAGCCGGGGCTTTTTTATGGGCCGCAGGAAACATTCCTTCACAGCCTTGCAACAATATTGCTACAAAATACTTAGCCAACTACCTATCAACCGCCCGCCAGCCCGTATATAACGTCACCCCACAAAATCAGGGAAAAGCCTGATTGACCAGCCCCGGTGTTTATTGTTGACACAACTGGTCGCAATTACGCATTTTGTCTTAATTGCGCAGGCCAGGGCTCAAGCGCAGCATGTCCAACGCGATATCGACCCAGCGCTCTGCGTCCTGGGCCAACTGGAAACTGTCGGGCACCAGCAGCCACTGGCCGAGAATTCCGTCGATATAGGCGTGCATGCACACCGCGGCACGTACGGTGTCGAGATTCTCCGGAAGCTGCCCGCGATGGACCGCGTTACGCAAGGTCAGCCCGATGCGCAGGTTGCATTCGAGGCTGGCGGTCTGGCGCTGACGGCGCAGATCACACATTTCATCGGTGAATTCGCACTTATGAAACAAAATCTCATTGATGCGCCGGGTCTTAGGGTCCAGGGCCACTTGATGGAACAGATGAATCAGCAGCTTGCGCATGCAACCCAGCGGATCGACCTCGTCCTCGCTCTCACTGGCCCTGGCCAATTCATCCAGCGGCTCGTGCAGCGTATCGAGCATCGCCTGCACCAGGTCGGCCTTGTTGCTGAAATGCCAGTAGATGGCACCACGTGTCACGCCTGCCAGCGCGGCAATATCCGCCAGCGTGGTACGCGCAACCCCGCGCTCGTAGAAGGCCTGCTCGGCCGCTTCAAGAATCTGGCTGCGCGTTTCCTGAGCTTCCTCTTTGGTACGACGAACCATGGCAGTAAAACCTCAATCAGGAGACTTGGGGTGATCGGTAACGCAGACTCAACCGCCGCTAACGACCATCTGAATAATTGTGGGACGACGCCGTCAAGGGCGCCGAACGTACTAGAATCGAGGCTTTGGACGCTGCTTTGTCAACATTCCGCGAAGCCTGTCAAGAGTTTACAAACAACCATGAACGTAAGTATATTGCGTAGCAAGCTACTTATCCACTCAGTGCCTGTTTTTTACCCTTCCACACTTCTTGTGCGCACTCTGCGCGCCTGACCCGAGGATCTTCATGCAACTTAAGCCAGCTGTTACCGCCCTGGTTACTGCCGTCGCCCTGGCATCGCTGCTCAGCGGATGTAAAAAGGAAGAAGCGGCTCCGCCCGCTCAAACCCCTCAGGTCGGCGTGGTCACTATTCAACCTCAAGCCTTTACCCTGACATCCGAGCTGCCAGGCCGCACCACGGCCTACCGCATTGCCGAGGTTCGCCCTCAGGTCAACGGCATCATTCTCAAGCGTCTGTTCAAGGAAGGGGGCGACGTCAAGGAAGGCCAGCAGCTCTATCAGATCGATCCGTCGGTGTATGACGCCTCGCTGAAAAGCGCCCAGGCCAACCTCGCCCAGACCAAATCAATTGCCGATCGCTACAAGCAGTTGGTCGATGAGCAGGCCGTCAGCCGCCAGGAATACGACACCGCCGTGTCCAACCGCATGACCTCTGAAGCCAACGTGCAAACGGCCCAGATCAACGTGCGCTACACCAAGGTGTTTGCCCCGATCTCCGGGCGTATCGGTCGCTCTTCGGTCACCGAAGGCGCGCTGGTCAGCAACGGCCAGACCGACGCCATGGCAGTGATCCAGCAACTGGACCCGATCTACGTCGACGTCACGCAGTCCTCTGCCGAGATGCTGAAACTGCGTCGCGACCTGGAAAGCGGCCAACTGGAAAAAGCCGGCGAAAACGCGGCCAAGGTCAAGCTGACCCTGGAAGACGGCACCGCCTACGGCGTGGAAGGCAAGCTGGAATTCTCCGAAGTCTCGGTCGACGAAACCACCGGTTCCGTGACCCTGCGTGCCGTGTTCCCGAACCCTGACCACACCCTGCTGCCGGGCATGTTCGTCCACGCGCAGTTGCAAGCCGGTGTGAACAGCAAGGCCATCCTGGCACCACAGCAAGGCGTGACCCGCGACCTGAAGGGCATCCCGACCGCGCTGGTGGTGAACAAGGACAACAAGGTCGAGCAACGTGTACTGGTGGCCAACCGTACTACCGGCGCCTACTGGCTGGTGGAAAAAGGCCTGAACGCCGGTGACCGTGTGATCACCGAAGGCCTGCAATTCATCAAGCCGGGCATCGAAGTCAAGGTCAAGGACGCTGATAACGCCAAACCCGCCGGTTCCGCTGCTGCTCCTGCTGCCGCTGCTGGTCAAGGGGAGTAATTCATGTCGAAATTTTTTATCGACCGTCCCATTTTCGCCTGGGTAATTGCCCTGGTGATCATGCTGGTCGGGGCACTGTCGATCCTGAAGTTGCCCATCAACCAGTACCCGGCCATCGCGCCAACCGCCATTGATATCCAGGTGACCTACCCGGGCGCGTCTGCACAAACCGTGCAGGACACCGTGGTGCAGGTGATCGAACAACAGCTCAACGGTATCGACAACCTGCGTTATGTCGCCTCGGACAGTAACTCCGACGGCAGCATGACCATCACCGCGACGTTCAACCAGGGTACCAACCCGGACATCGCCCAGGTTCAGGTACAGAACAAGCTCAACCTGGCGACCCCGCTGCTGCCACAAGAAGTACAGCAGCAGGGTATCCGCGTTACCAAGTCGGTGAAGAACTTCCTGATGGTGATCGGTCTGGTGTCGGAAGACGGCAGCATGACCAAGGATGACCTTTCCAACTACATCGTTTCCAACATCCAGGACCCGATTTCCCGGACCGCCGGTGTGGGCGACTTCCAGGTGTTCGGTTCCCAGTACGCCATGCGTATCTGGCTCGACCCGGCCAAGCTGAACAACTACCAGCTGACGCCCGTGGATGTCAGCAACGCCATCCAGGCGCAGAACGTCCAGGTGGCCACCGGCCAACTCGGCGGCCTGCCTGCCCTGCCCGGCACTCAGTTGAACGCCACCATCATCGGCAAGACGCGTCTGCAAACCACTGAAGCGTTCGGCAATATCCTGATGAAGGTCAATACCGACGGTTCCCAGGTTCGCCTGGGTGACGTTTCGCGTATCGAACTGGGCGGCCAGAACTACAGCATCAGCGCACAGTTCAACGGCAAGCCGGCTTCCGGTATGGCGATCAAGCTGGCAGCCGGTGCCAACGCACTGGACACCGCCAAGGCGATTCGCGAAACGGTTGCGTCCCTCGAACCGTTCTTCCCGCCTGGCATGAAGGCTGTGGTGCCGTATGACACCACGCCGGTTGTGACCGAATCGATCTCCGGTGTGGTTCACACCCTGATCGAAGCGATCGTGCTGGTGTTCCTGGTGATGTTCCTGTTCCTGCAGAACTTCCGCGCCACCATCATCACCACCATGACCGTACCGGTGGTATTGCTGGGTACCTTCGGGATCCTCGCTGCGTTCGGCTTCACCATCAACACCCTGACCATGTTCGGCATGATCCTGGCCATCGGCTTGCTGGTGGACGATGCCATCGTTGTGGTGGAGAACGTCGAGCGGGTAATGGCCGAGGAGCACTTGTCGCCCAAGGAGGCGACGGTCAAGTCCATGGGCCAGATCCAGGGGGCCCTGGTGGGTATCGCCCTGGTGCTGTCGGCGGTATTGCTGCCAATGGCGTTCTTCGGTGGTTCCACCGGTGTGATCTACCGCCAGTTCTCCATCACTATCGTTTCGGCGATGGCGCTGTCGGTACTGGTTGCCCTGGTCTTCACCCCGGCCTTGTGCGCCACCATGCTCAAGCCGATTGACCCGGAAAAACACGGCCAACCCAAGCGCGGCTTCTTCGGCTGGTTCAACCGTACCTTCGACCGTGGCGTACTGAGCTACGAGCGCGGCGTCGGTAACATGATCAAGCACAAGTTCCCGGCGTTCGTGGTCTATGCCCTGATCCTTGCCGGCATGATCTGGATGTTCACCCGCATTCCAAGCGCGTTCCTCCCAGAGGAAGACCAGGGCGTGATCTTTGCCCAGGTACAAACGCCGGTGGGTTCTTCGGCTGAACGTACGCAGAAAGTCATCGACGATATGCGCGCCTACCTGTTGAACGACAAGGAAGGCGAGCCAGGCGAAGGCAAGGCTGTCAAATCGGTGTTTACCGTGAACGGCTTCAACTTCGCCGGTCGTGGCCAGAGCTCGGGCCTCGCATTCGTGATGCTCAAGCCGTGGGACGAGCGTGACTCGAGCCAGTCGGTATTTGAGGTTGCCAAGCGTGCCCAGGGTTACTTCTTCGGGGCCTTCAAGGACGCCATGGTATTTGCCGTGGTGCCACCTTCGGTACTCGAACTGGGTAACGCCACCGGTTTCGACGTGTTCCTGCAAGACCAGGGCGGCGTCGGCCACCAGAAGCTGATGGATGCGCGTAACCAGTTCCTGGGTGCCGCGGCACAAAGCAAGATCCTGGCGGGCGTGCGCCCCAACGGCGTGAACGATGAGCCGCAGTACGAGCTGACCGTTGACGACGAGAAGGCCAGTGCCCAGGGCATCAGCCTGGCAGACATCCAGCAGACCCTGGCAATCGCCTTGGGTGGCAGCTACATCAACGACTTCATCGACCGTGGTCGTGTGAAGAAGGTGTATGTACAGGGTGACGCCGCCAGCCGGATGTCTCCGGAAGACCTGAGCAAATGGTACGTGCGCAGCACGTCCGGGAAGATGGTGCCGCTGTCGGCCATCTCTTCGGGCAAGTGGATCTTCGGTTCGCCGAAACTCTCGCGCTATAACGGTGTAGCGGCGATGGAAATCCTCGGTACCCCGGCACCTGGCTACAGTACCGGTGATGCGATGGCGGAAGTCGAACGCATTGCCAAGGACCTGCCGGCTGGCGTTGGTTACTCCTGGACCGGTCTGTCGTATGAAGAACGTCTGTCCGGCTCCCAGGCACCTGCGCTGTACGCCCTGTCGCTGCTGGTGGTGTTCCTCTGCCTCGCGGCACTGTACGAAAGCTGGTCGATCCCGATTGCGGTGATTCTGGTTGTACCGCTGGGTGTGATCGGTGCGTTGATCGCCACCAGCCTGCGGGGACTGTCCAACGACGTGTTCTTCCAGGTGGGCCTGTTGGTGACGGTGGGTCTGGCAGCGAAAAACGCCATCCTGATCGTGGAGTTCGCCAAGGAGCTCCACGAGCAGGGCAAAGGCATTGTCGAGTCGGCCATCGAGGCATCCCGCATGCGTCTGCGACCGATCATCATGACGTCCATGGCGTTCATGCTCGGCGTACTGCCCCTGGCAATTTCCACCGGTGCCGGCTCAGGTAGCCAGCACGCCATCGGTACGGGCGTAATTGGCGGTATGATCACCGCCACGGTCCTCGCGATCTTCTGGGTACCCCTGTTCTTCGCAACCGTGTCCTCCGCTGGCGAGCGTAAAAAGACTGAACCCAAGCAAACTCCTAAAGAGGCTGGCCAATGAGCAAGTCGCTACTTTCCTTAGCTGTCACGGCATTCGTGCTCAGTGGCTGCTCGCTGATCCCGGACTACCAGCGCCCTGAAGCGCCGGTAGCCGCGCAGTTCCCGCAGGGGCCGGCGTATTCGTCGGCCCAGGCGCCGGGCCAGGCGGCTGCCGAGCAGGGCTGGAAGCAGTTTTTCCATGACCCTGCCCTGCAACAGCTGATCCAGACCGCCCTGGTGAACAACCGCGACCTGCGTGTCGCGGCCCTGAACATCGATGCGTATGCCGCGCAGTACCAGATCCAGCGCGCCGACCTGTTCCCGGCGGTTTCGGCCACGGGCAGCGGCAGCCGTACGCGCACCCCGGCCAAGCTGTCGCAGACCGGCGAAGCGGGCATCACCAGCCAATACTCGGCGGGCCTCGGGATCAGTTCTTATGAGCTGGACCTGTTCGGCCGCGTACGCAGCCTGAGCGAACAAGCGCTGCAACAATACTTCGCGACCGAAGAAGCGCGCCGCACCACCCAGATCAGCCTGGTGGCCAGCGTGGCCAACGCCTACCTGACCTGGCAGGCCGACAAGGAGCTGCTCAAGCTCACCCAGGACACCCTGGGCGCGTACGAGCAGAGCTTCAAACTGACCTCGCGCAGCAATGAAGTCGGCGTGGCTTCGGCCCTGGACCTGAGCCAGGCCCGTACCTCGGTGGAAAACGCCCGGGTTGCACTGGCGCGTTATACCCGCCAGGTGGCCCAGGACGAAAACAACCTGACCCTGCTGCTGGGTACCGGCCTGCCGGCGAACATCGTCAGCCGGCCATTGGCTGATGACCTGTTGAGCGAAGTACCGGCCGGCCTGCCATCGGACCTGCTGCAACGTCGTCCCGACATCCTGCAGGCCGAGTACAACCTCAAGGCGGCCAACGCCAACATCGGTGCGGCACGCGCTGCGTTCTTCCCGAGCATCACCCTGACCGCCAGCGCCGGCACCGCGAGCCCGACCCTGGGCGGCCTGTTCAAGGGCGGTTCGGGTACCTGGTCGTTTGCACCGCAGATCAACATCCCGATCTTCAACGCCGGCAGCCTGCGCGCCAGCCTGGATTACTCGAAAATCCAGAAAGAGATCAACGTCGCCAACTACGAGAAAGCCATCCAGACCGGCTTCCAGGAAGTCTCCGACGGCCTCGCCGCCCGCGAGACCTACAAGCAGCAACTGGACGCCCAACGTGGCTTCGTCGCGGCCAACCAGGATTACTACCGCCTGGCCGAGCGTCGCTACCGTATTGGTGTCGACAGCAACCTGACGTTCCTCGACGCCCAGCGCCAACTGTTCAGTGCCCAGCAATCGCTGATCACCGACCGCCTGGCGCAGCTCAACAGCGAGGTCAACCTGTACAAGGCCCTCGGTGGTGGCTGGAACGAACAGACCGCGAAGAACGAACCGTTGAAAGAAGAAGCACCGCCCTTGAAGTTGTTCTGATAGTGGCGCAGTAAACAAAAACCGCTTCCCGCCCAGGAAGCGGTTTTTTTACGCCCATGACTTTGCGTTCGATCATCGCCCACAACCCGCTCTCCCCCACTTTCATCGCCCCCGCACCGCCCCGCACCATGGCCGCCACCTGCATAACCCCAATAACAACAGGTCTGACACCATGAGCACTTTCGACCCGCGCCGGCTTTTGCTGGCAACCGCTGTCGCCAGCATTGCCCTCCCCGTTGTCGCTGAAGAACACGGCTTCCTGGAAGACGCCAGCGCCAACCTCAACCTGCGTAATTTCTTCTTCAACCGCAACTACACCAACCCCAGCAAGACCCAGGGCGGCGCACAGGAGTGGACGCAAAGTTTCATCCTCGACGCCAAATCCGGCTTTACCCAGGGCACCGTCGGTTTCGGCGTGGATGTACTGGGCCTGTACTCATTGAAGCTCGATGGCGGACGCGGCACGGGTGGCACCCAGCTGTTGCCGCTGGACCACGATGGCCGCCCGGCGGATGAATTCGGGCGTCTGGGCGTGGCGTTCAAGGCACGGGTTTCAAAGACAGAAGTGAAAGTCGGCGAATGGATGCCGGTGCTGCCGATCCTGCGTTCGGACGATGGCCGCTCGCTCCCGCAAACCCTGCGCGGCGGGCAAATCACCTCCCGGGAAATCGACGGCCTGACCCTGTACGGCGGCCAGTTCCGCGCCAACAGCCCACGGGACGACAGCAGCATGACCGACATGTCCATGTTCGGGAAAACCGCGTTCACCTCCGACCGCTTCAACTTCCAGGGCGGCGAATATGCCTTCAACGACAAACGCACCCAGATCGGTGTGTGGAACGCCCAACTCAAGGACATCTACAGCCAGCAATACCTCAACCTGATCCACAGCCAACCGGTGGGCGACTGGACCCTGGGCGCCAACCTCGGGTTCTTCTATGGCAAGGACGACGGCAGCGCCCGCGCCGGTGACCTCGACAACAAGACCTGGTCCGGACTGTTTTCGGCCCGATACGGCGGCAACACGTTCTATGTCGGCCTGCAAAAACTCACCGGCAACAGCGCCTGGATGCGCGTCAACGGCACCAGCGGCGGCACCCTGGCCAACGACAGCTACAACGCCAGCTACGACAACGCCCAGGAAAAATCCTGGCAGGTACGCCATGACTACAACTTCGCGGCCTTGGGTATTCCAGGCCTCACGCTGATGAACCGCTACATCAGCGGCAGCAACGTACACAGCGGCACAGTGACCGATGGCAAGGAATGGGGACGGGAAAGTGAAGTGGCCTACGTGGTGCAGAGCGGAGCGCTGAAGAATCTCAATGTGCGCTGGCGTAACTCCAGCATGCGCCGGGACTACAACAACAACGAGTTTGATGAAAACCGGTTGATCGTCAGTTACCCGATAAGCCTGCTGTAAAGCCTCGACAGTCTTGTTGTATGGTGCGCGCGTGTCATGGATGACCCGCCCCAGCAGCCAATGTCATTCGAGTCCGCCATGAAACACTTCGCCACCGTATCGGCCGCACTAGCCCTGGCCCTGAGCCTCAGCGGTTGCATCGGCCCGCCCCTGGCGCTGACACCGCAAACCGAACAACGTCTGAAAACCGAGGCGCCGATCCGTTTTTTGCTGACCTTCGATGACGGCCCCAGCGCCTCGGGCTTCATGAATCCCAGCCGTTCGGTGATGGCGGACCTGGCGAACAACCCGATACAGCCGGGGATCAAGGCGGTGTTCTTCCTGCAGACCGAGGCGCCCCGCTCCGGCGGCAACCCGCGGGGCTACAAGACCATGGAGCGCGAATACGCGGCCGGCCATATCCTGGGCTTCCACACCGCGACCCCGTGGCACAGCAACCATCGCTTGCAGAATCCGGCTGAACTGGAGCACTACCTCAGCCTGGGTTCATCGACCCTCACCGCCATCACCGGCCAACCGCCCACACTGGTACGCCCGCCGTTCTGGAACTACGACAAGCGCACCTTCGCCGCCTATCAGCAACACGGCATGCATGTGTTGCTGACCGACCTGAGTGCAAACGATGGGGTGATCTGGGTGTTCAACGGCAGCCCGCGTCGACGGGAAAACCTGATACGCCAACTCTCGGTGGTGCGCGAGCGCATCGCCAAAGGCGAATTACCGACGGTGGACGGCGTGATCCCGGTGGTGGTGACCTTCCACGATATCAACCGCTACACCGCCTGGCACTTGAAGGAATACCTGCAAATCCTGCTGGACAGCGCCCATATCAATGGCGTGCCCCTCGCCACACAGCCTTTCTACACCGACCGGGCAACCTTGCAGCGAGCCGCCATGGCCCGCACGGTAAAAAGCGCCGACGAAGTGGTGCACCTGCCAGGTGTGTGGAATTGGGTGTGGGACGCTGACTCGCACTAGGCGCGCGACTCTACCCCCAACTCATCCCACACCGACTCGGCCAAGTGAAACGTCGCATTCGCCGCCGGAATCCCGCAATAGATCGCGCTCTGCATCAGCACTTCCTTGATCTCGGCGCGGGTCACACCGTTGCTCGCGGCGGCGCGCAGGTGCAGCTTCAGCTCTTCGCTGCGGTTCATGCCGATGAGCATGGCGATGGTGATCAGGCTGCGGGTATGCCGCGGCAGCCCCGGGCGGGTCCAGATATCACCCCAGGCGTGGCGGGTGATCATTTCCTGGAACTCGCTGTTGAACTCGGTCAGGGCGTTGAGGCTGCGGTCGACGTGGGCGTCGCCCAGCACTTCGCGGCGCACTTGCAGGCCTTCGGCATAACGTTGTTTCTCGTCCACAAAACGCTCCTCATGCAACGGTGACGACAGGCACATACCTGTGGCGAGGGAGCTTGCTCCCGTTGGGTCGCGCAGCGACCCCAGTGAGGCCGCTGCAGGGTTTTACAAATAGTTGGGTTGCGGCTGCTCAGGGGCTGCTACGCAGCCCAACGGGAGCAAGCTCCCTCGCCACAGGGTTCAGCGATACTCAGCGCGATAGCAGAAATTCCAGCACACGGTCGCTGAACGCCGCACCGGCTTGCACGTTGGACAAGTGCGCGGCATAGAACTCGGCATACTCGGCGCCCTGCACATGCGCCTGGATAAAGTGCCCACCCGCCGGCGGCGTCACCGCATCTTCGCTGCCTGCGATCACCAGGGTCGGCACCTTGATCGACGCCAGTTGCTCGCGGAAATCCGCGTCGCGCACGGCCGCGCAGTTTGCGGCATAACCCTGGGGATCAGTCGCCGCCAGCATATCGGTGATCAGCTTGGCCTGGTCAGGATGAGCCTCGGCGAAGTCGGCGGTGAACCAGCGGGCAATTGACGCATCACGCAGGGCAACCATCGCGGCCGCACCGTCGCGCAGGACCATCTCGATCCGCGGGTTCCAGATCTCGGGCGTGCCGATCTTCGCGGCGGTGTTGCACACCACCAGCCGGCGCAAACGCTCACCCGCGTTGATCCCCAGCCACTGGCCGATCAGGCCGCCCATGGACAACCCGCAGAAATGCGCGCGCTCGATCTGCAACGCATCCAGCAGCGCCAACACGTCACGGCCCAATTGCTCGATGCTGTAGGGGCCTTCGGTGACCAGCGACTTGCCATGGCCCCGGGTGTCGAAACGCAGCACCCGGAAGTACTGGGTGAACGCCTCGATCTGGATGTCCCACATATGCAGGTCGGTGCCCAGGGAGTTGGACAGCACCAGTACCGGTGCATCTTCGGGGCCATCGAGTTGGTAGTTCAGTTCGCCATCGGCGAGTTGTACAAATCCCACAGCAGCCTCCTCAGGCAGTCAAAGCAAAATGTTCGGCCACGGCCCGGGTGACCCAGGTGTGCGCCTGGCCCAGGTAGTGCGCCGGGTCCAGCAGGCGATCGAGTTCGGCCGCCGAAAGCTCGGCAGTCACTTGCGGTTCATCCCCCAGCACCGCCCGCAGGTGGCGCCCGTCGGCGACGGCGCGTTTGCAGCATTGTTCCAGCAGATGGTGCGCGGTTTCGCGGCCCAGGCGCTGGGCGAGGACGATGCTGACCGCTTCGGCCAGTACCAGGCCCTGGGTCAGATCAAGGTTTTGGACCATGCGCCGGGGGTCGACTTCCAGGCCTTCGCTGACCAGCAGCGCCTGATGCAATGCACCGGATACCAGCCGGCAAATCTCCGGCAGGGTTTCCCATTCGGCGTGCCACAGGCCCAGGCTGCGTTCGTGTTCCTGGGGCATCGCGCTGAACATCGTTGCCACCAGGCCGGGCACTCGCGTGGCAGCGCTGATCAGCACGGCAGCGCCCACCGGGTTGCGCTTGTGGGGCATGGTCGAAGAGCCGCCCTTGCCGGGGGCCGACGGCTCAAACACTTCCGCCGATTCGGTCTGCATCAGCAGGCTGATGTCGCGACCCAGCTTGCCGAGGCTGCCGGCGATCAAACCGAGCACCGAGGCAAACTCCACCAGGCGGTCGCGCTGGGTGTGCCAGGGTTGCTCCGGCAGGCCCAGCTGCAACTCGGCGGCCAGTGCTTGCGCCACCGGCATCGCCTGTTCGCCGAGGGCCGCCAGGGTTCCGGAAGCACCGCCAAATTGCAGCACCAGCAAACGCGGCTTGAGCTCACTGAGACGTTGCCGGTTGCGGGTGACTGCGCCGAGCCAACCGGCGATCTTCATGCCCAGCGTGACCGGCGTTGCATGCTGCAGCCAGGTCCGGCCCGCTAAAGGAGTTGTTCCGTAACGCTGGGCCTGGGCGGCAAGAATGTCCCCCAACCGCGCCAGATCATGTTCGATCAGCTCAACCGCACTGCGCAGTTGCAGCACCAGGCCGGTGTCCATCACATCCTGGCTGGTAGCGCCCAGATGCACATAACGTTCGGCGCCGGCATCTTCGCTGGCGATCAACTTGCCGAGGGCCTTGACCAACGGAATCGCCGAATTGCCCGCCGTGGCAATCGCCTCGCCGAGGGCATCCACGTCGTAGAGAGAAGCCAGGCACGCCTGGGCAATGGGCGCGACGGCCGCTTGCGGGATCAACCCGACCTGAGCCTCGGCCCGGGCCAGCGCCGCTTCGAAATCCAGCATGCCCTGCAAACGCCCCTGGTCGCAGAACACTTCGGCCATGCCGTTGGCGGTGAAGTAGGCGTCGAACAGTTGGTTGCTCGTGCGCATCGTCATAACACATCCCTAGGTGGCGCATACCCGGCAACGGGCATGCGCCAGCCGGTTACAGATCGTGGTGCAAATACGCCGCCTCTTTGGGCAGGCGCAAGCTGAACAGGAACGCCACCGCCATCATCGCCGTGACGTACCAGTAGAAGGTGTTCTCCATGCCCATGGACTTGAGCCCCAAGGCCACATATTCCGCCGAACCGCCGAAGATCGCGTTCGCCACCGCATACGCCAGGCCCACGCCCAGTGCGCGTACTTGTGGCGGGAACATTTCGGCTTTCACCAGGCCGCTGATGGAGGTGTAGAAGCTCACGATGGCCAGGGCCAGGGTGATCAGCACAAAAGCCAGGAACGGGCTGCTGACGGTTTTCAGGGTCAACAGGATGGGTACAGTGCACAGCGTGCCCAGGGCGCCGAACCACAGCATCGAGTTACGGCGGCCAATCTTGTCCGCCAGCATGCCGAACACCGGCTGCATGCACATGTAGAAGAACAGCGCGCCGGTCATGATGTAGCTGGCGGTCTTGGCGTGCATCCCGGCGGTGTTCACCAGGTACTTCTGCATGTAGGTGGTGAACGTGTAGAAAATCAGCGAGCCGCCGGCGGTGTAGCCGAGCACGGTGATAAACGCCGCCTTGTGATCGCGGAACAGCGCGGCAATGCTGCCGGCGTCCTTGTCTTCACGCATTTCCTTGCTGGTGGTTTCTTTCAGGGTGCGACGCAGCAACAGCGAGATCACCGCCGCAATGGCGCCGATCACGAACGGAATGCGCCAGCCCCAGGCCCGCAGTTCTTCTTCGGTGAGGATCTGTTGCAGGATCACCACCACCAACACCGCCAGCAGTTGCCCGCCGATCAGGGTCACGTACTGGAACGAGGCGAAGAACCCGCGCTGGCCCTTGAGGGCGACTTCACTCATGTAGGTGGCAGTGGTGCCGTATTCGCCGCCTACCGACAGGCCTTGGAACAACCGGGCGACCAACAGCAGGGCCGGGGCCCAGGCGCCGATGTCTTTGTAGGTGGGCAAAAAGGCGATGACCAGGGAACCGGCGCACATCATCAGCACCGAGATCATCATCGAATTCTTGCGACCGTGTTTATCCGCCACCCGGCCGAACAGCCAGCCGCCGATAGGGCGCATCAGGAAGCCGGCGGCGAACACGCCGGCGGTGTTCAGCAGTTGCACGGTGGGGTCGTCCGACGGGAAAAACGCCGGGGCGAAATAGATGGCGCAGAAGGCATAGACGTAGAAGTCGAACCATTCGACGAGGTTGCCGGAAGAGGCACCGACAATCGCAAAAATCCTTTTGCTGCGTTCTTCTCCGGTGTAGTGGCTGGTTTTTGTTGTCATGTTTTTTCACTCAGTGGGAACGGTTATAGCCTAGACATACTTTGCAACAACCATGTTCCGCAAGCAGACTTTTGGATATTTGTTGCCTGGGCCGGCCTCATCGCGGGCAAGCCCGGCTCCCACATTTGGAATGCATTCCCCTGTGGGAGCTGGCTTGCCTGCGATAGATCCGCAACCCACTCAATAATCGAAGAACACCGTCTCTTCGTCTGTGCCCTGCAAAATCACATTCCACTGATACACACCCGCCGCATCCGCCTTGGCGATCAACGTGCGGCGGCGCTCCTGCGGCACACACGCCAGCAGCGCGTCATCCCCATTCGCCGCTTCACCGTCAAAGTAAATCCGCGTCAGCAGGTGCTTCACCAGCCCACGGGCAAACACCAGCACCACCAGGTGCGGCGCCTGGGTCGTGCCCTTCAACCCCGGCACACTGCCCGGCTTGATGGTGGTAAAGCGAAAACGCCCTTCAGCGTCCACCGGCACCCGGCCAAAGCCTTCGAAGTTCGGGTCCACCGGTTTGTCCTGCTCATCCTCGGGATGGTCGTACTTGCCGGCCGCATTGGCCTGCCAGACTTCCAGCATGGCGTCGTTGACCACATCGCCATTGCCATCCACCACCTGCCCGGTGATCGCCACGCGCTCGCCGAGGGTGGCCGCAACGGTCAGGTCTTCGCGGTTCAGCCAGGTCAGGCCAATGTGGTAATACGGCCCGACGGTGTGGGAAGTAGTCGCGTTGAGGCTCATCTCATTTCTCCATCGGCGTGGCGTCGCGGCCGCGCAGGACGATGTCCCAGCGGTAGCCGAGGGCATAGTGCGGAATGGTTTTTTCCAGATCGAACGAGGCGATCAGGCGCTCCTTGGCGGACGTGTCCGGGACGCAGTTGTAGATCGGGTCATAGGCCAGCAGCGGGTCACCGGGGAAATACATCTGCGTCACCAACCGCGTCAGCACACTCGGGCCGAACAGCGAGAAGTGGATGTGCGCCGGGCGCCACGCGTTGTGGTGATTGCCCCACGGGTAGGCGCCGGGCTTGATGGTCTGGAACTGGTACCAGCCGTCGGCGTCGGTGACGGTACGCCCGGTGCCGGTGAAATTCGGGTCCAGCGGTGCGTCGTGCTGGTCGCGCTTGTGGTTGTAGCGGCCGGCAGCGTTGGCCTGCCAGATTTCCACGAGGATGCCGGGAACGGGCAGGCCGTTTTCATCCAGCACGCGCCCGTGAATGATGATGCGTTCGCCCTGTGGCTCGCCTTCGTGCTGGGCGGTCAGGTCGTTGTCCTTCTCGTTGACGCGCTCGGCGCCGATGGTCGGGCCAGTGATTTCCGACAGGGAATGGGGCAGGAACACCAACGGCTTGGACGGCGAACGCAGGTTCGTCGACTGGTAGGCCGGGTGCAGGTAGTCAGGCTGAGTACCCGCTTGCGGGCGCCGGTATCCGGGCTTGTCACTCATGGAGCAATCCTCTTTATTCTTGTGGGTCTCAAACGCGTTCGATCGCCAGGGCCAGGCCTTGGCCCACACCGACGCACATGGTCGCCAGGCCTCTGCCGCCACCGGTTTTTTCCAGCTGATGCAGCGCGGTCAATACCAGGCGCGCACCGCTCATGCCCAGCGGATGGCCAAGGGCAATCGCGCCGCCGTTCGGGTTGACCTGCGGTGCGTCGTCGGCAATCCCCAGTTCACGCAGCACGGCCAGGCCCTGGCTGGCGAAGGCTTCGTTGAGTTCGATCACATCGAAATCAGTTACCGCCAGGCCCAGGCGCTCCACCAGTTTGCGCACCGCCGGCACCGGGCCGATGCCCATCACACGCGGCGCCACACCGGCGCTGGCCATGCCCAGCACCCGGGCGCGGGCGGTCAGGCCGTGTTTTTTGACGGCTTCAGCAGAGGCCAGAATCAGCGCAGCGGCACCATCGTTCACACCAGAGGCGTTGCCTGCGGTGACGGTCTTTTCCGGACCATTGACCGGCTTGAGTTTGGCCAGGGCTTCCAGGGTGGTATCGGCCCGTGGATGCTCGTCGTGCTCGACCACGGTTTCGCCTTTTTTGTGGGCGACGCGCACCGGTACGATTTCTTCGGCGAAGAAACCGGCGGCCTGTGCAGCGGCCGTACGTTGTTGGCTGCGCAGGGCGAAGGCATCCTGGTCGGCGCGGGAGATTTTATAGTCGTCGGCCACGTTGTCAGCGGTTTGCGGCATCGGGTCGACGCCGTACTGGGCCTTCATCAACGGATTGATAAAGCGCCAGCCGATGGTGGTGTCTTCCAGCTTCATGTTGCGCGAGAACGCCGCATCGGCCTTGCCCATCACGAACGGCGCGCGGGACATCGACTCGACGCCACCGGCAATCGCCAGTTCCATCTCGCCGCTGGCGATGGCGCGGAAGGCCGTGCCGATCGCGTCCATGCCCGAAGCGCACAGGCGGTTCAGGGTAACGCCGGGAATGCTCTCCGGCAGGCCGGCCAGCAATGCCGCCATGCGCGCCACGTTGCGGTTGTCTTCGCCGGCCTGGTTGGCGCAGCCGAGAAACACTTCGTCCACCGCGTTCCAGTCCACCGATGGGTTGCGTTCCATCAGCGCCTTGATCGGCAGTGCCGCCAGGTCATCGGCGCGCACGGTGGACAAGCCACCGCCAAAACGGCCGATGGGGGTACGAATGGCGTCACAGATAAATACGTCGCGCATCAGGCTTCTCCGGGGGCTTGGCCGTGGGCGGCAGCGGTGCGTGCCTCAAGGTCGCGCAGGGCAGTCAGTTCAATCTCGGTGGGTTCGGCGCTGGTAGTCACCTGGTCGGCAAAACGAATCGCCCAACCGGTGGCGGCCACTACTTGCTCACGGGTCACGCCGGGGTGCAGGGCGGTGACGACAAATTCGTGGCTGCCCTCCTCCGGCTCCATGATGCACAGGTCGGTAATAATCCCTACAGGACCGGCGCCTGGCAGACCCAGGCGTTTGCGCGAGTCACCGCCTTCGCCGTGGCCGACCGAAGTGATGAAGTCCAGCTTGTCGACAAACGAGCGGGCCGACTGCTTGAGGATGATCAGCACGCTCTTCGCGGAGCCGGCGATCTCCGGTGCGCCACCGGCACCTGGCAGGCGCACTTTGGGCTGGTGGTAGTCACCGACCACGGTGGTGTTGATATTGCCGAAACGGTCGACCTGGGCCGCGCCGAGGAAGCCGACGTCAATGCGCCCGCCCTGCAGCCAGTAGCGAAAAATCTCACCGGTCGGCACCACGGTGTCAGCGGTTTCAGCCAGCTCGCCGTCACCGATGGACAGCGGCAGCACCGAAGGCTTGGCGCCAATCGGGCCGGACTCGTAGATCAGCACCACATCCGGCGACGACGTCAGGCGCGCCAGGTTGGCAGCCTTGGAGGGAAGGCCGATGCCGACGAAGCACACCGAACCGTTCTTCAGGCGGCGCGCGGCGGCGACGGTCATCATTTCGTTGGTCGAGTAAGCCATTATTTGGCCTCCTGCGCGGTGGCCAGCTTGGCCTGGAATTCACTGAAATTGGCGGTGCCGTGGATGTATTCGTTGATCCACGCAGTAAACGTCTCACGGTCCCGGGCGATGGGGTCCCAGGCCTGGTAGAAACGGTTGTCACGTTCGGTGTAACCGTGGGCGTAGGACGGATGCGCGCCACCCGGCACATGGCACACGGCAGTCAGGGCCCAGGTCGGCAGCACGCAGGCGTTCATCGGCGCGTTGAGGTCGTCGACGATTTCTTCAACGGTAACGATGCAGCGCTTGGCCGCCAGGGCCGCTTCCTTCTGCACCCCGAGGATGCCCCACAGCAGCACGTTGCCCTTGCGGTCAGCCTTTTGCGCGTGGATCACGGTGATGTCCGGGCGCACCGACGGCACGGCCGCCAGCACTTCGCCGGTGAAGGGGCAGGTCACGGTCTTGATCAGCGGGTTGACCTTGGGCAGGTCGGAGCCGGCGTAGGCGCGCAACACCGCGAATGGCAGGCCGGAGGCACCGGCGACGTAGGCATTGGCCAGGTCGGCGTGGCTGTGCTCTTCGATCTCCAGCGGTTGCGGCCATTGCTTTTCAACGGCGTCCCGCAGGCGATGCAGGGAACCCACGCCCGGGTTGCCGCCCCAGGAGAAAATCAGCTTGCGTGCACAGCCGGCGCCGATCAACTGGTCGTAGATCAGGTCAGGCGTCATGCGCACCAGCGTCAGGTCTTTCTTGCCCTGACGAATGATTTCATGACCTGCCGCCGTAGGGATCAGGTGAGTAAAGCCTTCGAGTGCAACGGTGTCGCCGTCATTCACGAACTGCTTTACCGCATCAGCCAGCGAAAGGATTTCAGCCATGGGGTGGGCTCCCGGTATCGATCGAAAAAGGCGCTGGAGGCAGCGCCGAAGTGCTTGAAGATTAAGCCGGGGGTCGGGGCCAAACAATCCGATAATCGACTGAGTGTTCGATTATCGAACGGATTGTTTGCAAGCTATCTTTCCCTGTAGGAGCGAGCTTGCTCGCGAAAAACTTGAAGACACCGCGTTCATTCAGACTGCCAACGTCATCGTTCAAGACCTTCGCGAGCAAGCTCGCTCCTACAATAAATCGCTTCAGGTGGCGTCCGCGTGGCTGACCATGCCCTTGATCACCACCGCGGTGGTGGCCAATGCCGCCGGGATCACCAGGGCGGTCAGCACCTGTTCGAAGTTCCAGCCCAGGCCCAGCAAGGTCGCGCCCATCCACGCCCCGAGGATCGCGCCAAAGCGGCCGATGCCGAGCATCCACGACACGCCCGTGGCGCGGCCCTGGGTCGGGTAGAAACGTGCGGCCAGCGACGGCATCGCCGACTGCGCACCGTTGACACACATGCCGGCAATCAACACCAGGGTCGCCAGCAGCGTGATATTGCCCAGGCTCTGCCCCACCGCGTAGGCAAACACCCCGGCCAGCAGGTAGAAGGTACCGATGACCTTGTGGGGATTGAACCGGTCCATCGCCCAGCCCACGCCGACCGCACTCAATACGCCGCCAAACTGGAACAACGCACCGATAAACGCGGCCTGTTCCATGCTGGCGCCGCTGTCGCGCATCAGGGTCGGCAGCCAACTGGTCAGCAGGTAAACAATCACCAGGCCCATGAAATACGTCAGCCACAACAGCAAGGTGCCGGCGCTGTAGGTGCCGGAGAAGATCACCGCGAACACGTTGCGCGCCTTGACGGTTTTCTGTTCGGGCACGCTGAAGCTCGAGGCCTGGGCGACGATGCCCGGCTCGATAGGCGCCAGGGTCTTGCGTACCTTGTCGGTGCCGCGATTGCGCACCACCAGGTAACGCGCCGACTCCGGCAGCCAGAACAGCAGCACCACCGCGAGGATCAGCGGCAACAGGCCGCCGATCATCAGCAGGCTGTGCCAGCCATACGCCGGGATCAGCTTGGCCGAGATAAACCCGCCACCGGCCATGCCCAGGTTGAAGCCGCAGAACATGCTGGTCACCAGCAGCGACTTATGGCGTTCCGGGGTGTATTCGGAGAGCAGTGTCGTGGCGTTCGGCATGCCGGCGCCCAGGCCGAGACCGGTGAGGAAGCGCAGGATCAGCAGTTGATCGACGTTGCTGCTGTAGGCCGAGGCCAGGCTGAAGGCCCCAAACACCAGCACCGCCCCCACCAGCACCACCTTGCGCCCGAAGCGGTCGGCGAGTGGGCCGGAGCCCAGGGCGCCGAAGACCATGCCGATCAACGCGGCACTCATTACCGGGCCGAGGCTGGCGCGGTCGATGCCCCAGTCCTGGGACAGCGCCGGGGCGATGAAGCCCATGGCGGCCGTGTCGAGGCCGTCGAGGAAGACGATGAGAAAACACAGGATCACCACTCGCCACTGATACCGCGACAGCGGCTGGGCGTTGATGAAGGACTGAACGTCCAGGCAAGTACCGACAGCAGGTGAAGGCTGATTCATTATTTTTATTTCCACACCGATGGGCGGGCGAACGACCTTGAGTCGTCATTATTATTGGGGCGGCGCCTTGAAGCGCTGCCGCACATTAATAAGCCTTGGGAAACACCGTCAATTCATCCAGCCGGGATCTGTGCGGTCACCGAACAGCTTACGCAAACAGCTGCGCACTCAGCTCCTGGCTGGCACTGAGCATGCTCGGCAGGAAACGCTGCTCCAGCTCGCTGCGGCTGACCCGCCCGGCATGGGTGCTGACGTTCAGTGCCGCCAGGACCTGGCCCGAAGCGTCGTACACCGGCACGGCGATGGAACGCAGCCCTTGCTCCAGTTCCTGGTCGACAATGCACCAGCCCTGCTGCCGCACTTCCTGCAGGCATTCGAGCAAGGCTTGCGGGGTGGTGAGGGTGCGGCTGGTCTTGGTTTGCAGGTCGGCGTGGTCGAGGTAGTCCTGCAGCGAGGCGTCATCCAGCGCCGCCAGCAGGATACGGCCCATGGAGGTGCAGTAGGCCGGGAGACGGCCGCCCACGGAAAGGTCGACGGAAATCAGGCGTTGGGTGGTGGCGGAGCGGGCAATGTAGAGGATGTCATCACCTTCCAGGGTTGCCATGTTGCACGCCTCGTGGAGCTGCTCGCTCATGCGGTCCAGGTACGGCTGCGCCGAAACGGCCAGGGGCGTGGACGACAGGTAAGCGTGGCCGAGGGTCAGCACCTTGGGCAACAGCGAATAGGTACGCCCGTCGGTGGTGGCGTAGCCGAGTTTGATCAGGGTATGCAGGCAACGGCGTACGGCAGCGCGGGGGATTTCCGTGCGGTGGCTGATCTGGGCGATGGTCAGGTGGCGCTTGCGCTCCTGGAATGCCTGCACCACGGCCAGGCCGCGTGCCAGGGAGGTCATGAAATCCGGATCACCGGTAAACGCCTGGATGCGCTTGGCCGGTGACGCAACGATCGGCGGCGCCACTGATGCGAAGGAGTTGCGCAATTGATCGTTCATTTGGGGTCCTTTCTCTTATTTTTAACCGCTGCGGGAGGGTGACCGCTATTACAAGCCGCCGTGCAATGGCTGCACAAGGCAGGGCAACCAACATTGGGCGATTATCGGACGGTCATTCGATTATCGCAATTTGTCACCGCCGACCGGTGCCGGAACCCCTCTACATCCATTTGAGTGCCTTTCAGAATCGACTGATGTACGAGAGAAGTTAAGGTTGATTAACGCCTGTAGAACATTGCACGATTTATGGCGCCAATAGTTCAGCAAATACCCCACACACCTGCGTAACAAAACCCTCACACAAAGTTGACGATTTTTAACTTGTTGGCGATAGTGTTATTCAAGCGCGTGGCTATAATGCATCCTGTGCAGGAGCCAGCCTCGCCTGACCCCGAGGATAGATTTCACCCAGTCGTGCACCGGCTGCGTGCAGGCTCCGCCGCAAGTACCTGACACACATTTCGAATGCCTGCCAACTGCTTGTGGCTGTGACAAGAAAACTGTTGCTACGACAACTGCTCTTCTCCGGTATCGTGGCCGCGTGCAATAAAGAAGTGGTTTTTCCTGTATACCTTTCCACGCTGATCTTCAGATTGACGGTATACCGGGGGCGACTTCCCGGCATCGCGTTTCGCCGGAATCAAACTCAACTCAATTAGGTAACAATGTGACGAAAGACGAACTGCGCGCGGAACTTGAGCGCCAGGAACAACGTTACAAGGATGTTTACGGCGGGGAAGTCACCACCTACGCCGCCCAGCCAGAACCTGAACGCAAGCCATGGCGCAAACGAGCCAGCCTGCTCGACCAGGCCTTTGCCCAGGAAATCCAAAAGATTGAACAGGACCTCAAAGCCGAAGAGCCATAAGCGTTTCGGGTTGAGCTTCCAAAGGTGCCATCTCTCTGCCAGTACCACGCTGGTGGAGGGAAGCCCGTTATGTGGCCTTAGCGAAATTTCATACGATTGTTTCAGTTATTCCCTTCCGGCGCTTTATCCCGCGAATTTGATGGATCCTCCATATAAATCAATCACTTGCCAAAGCCCCGAAAACACCGGGATGCACGCCTCCCCCCCATTTTTTTTCGTTGAAGAATGTTACCGATGAGCAGCTAGTGCATTGATTACCGATGTTTTCTGGCATAATCGCGCCCCCTTACGACCGGGTCAGAAAACCTTCATGATCGATTTATTCAGCGGACTGGATGCTTGGGTTCTAGTGAGCCTGTTGCTCGCCCTGGCCTTTGTCCTCGCCTTCGAGTTCATCAATGGCTTTCATGACACCGCTAACGCGGTTGCCACAGTCATCTATACCAAAGCCATGCCTCCGCATCTGGCCGTGTTCTTCTCCGGGGTGTTCAACTTCCTCGGCGTGTTGCTCGGTGGGGTCGGTGTTGCGTATGCCATCGTGCACCTGCTGCCGGTGGAGTTGCTGATCAATGTGAACACCGGCCACGGTCTGGCCATGGTCTTCTCATTATTGGCAGCGGCGATCACCTGGAACCTCGGCACCTGGTATTTCGGGATCCCGGCGTCCAGTTCCCACACCCTGATCGGTTCGATCCTCGGTGTCGGCCTGGCCAACGCCCTGATCAACGACATTCCCCTGGCTGACGGCGTCAACTGGCAGAAAGCGATCGATATCGGCGCTTCGCTGGTGTTCTCGCCGATGGCTGGTTTCGTGGTTGCCGCCCTGGTGCTGCTGGGCCTGAAATGGTGGCGCCCGCTGTCGAAGATGCACAAGACACCGGATCAGCGCCGCAAGCTCGACGACAAGAAGCACCCGCCGTTCTGGAACCGCCTGGTCCTGGTGATTTCGGCGATGGCCGTGAGCTTCGTGCACGGCTCCAACGACGGGCAGAAAGGTATTGGCCTGATCATGCTGGTACTGATCGGTATCGTGCCGGCGCAGTTCGTACTGGACCTGGGCAGCACCACTTACCAGATCGAGCGCACCCGCGACGCCACGCTGCACTTGAATCAGTTCTACCAGCGCAATCAAGAAACCCTCGGTGAGTTCCTGGCCCTGGGCAAAAGCGTGAAAGACGATTTGCCGGGCAAGTTCCAGTGCAATCCGCAGCAGACTGAACCGACGATCAACGCCCTGCTGGGGACCTTGAAAGGTGTCTCTGACTACCATTCGTTGACCGCCGAGCATCGGATTGAAGTGCGTCGTTATCTGTTGTGCCTGGATGACACCGCGAAGAAGGTGGGCAAGTTGCCAGGCCTGGATGCGCGTGAGAAGTCGGACCTGGACAAGTTGCGCAAGGACCTGACGGCGACCACCGAGTACGCGCCGTTCTGGGTGATCCTGGCGGTGGCACTGGCCTTGGGCCTGGGCACCATGGTGGGCTGGAAGCGTGTGGTGCTGACCATTGGTGAGAAGATCGGCAAGCAGGGCATGACGTATGCCCAGGGTATGTCGGCGCAGATCACCACGGCCAGCATGATTGGCTTGGCCAATATCTTCAGCTTGCCGGTTTCCACGACCCATGTGTTGTCTTCGGGTGTGGCGGGGACCATGGTGGCGAACAAGAGCGGGCTGCAAGGTGGCACCGTCAAGACCATTCTGATGGCTTGGGTGTTGACGCTGCCGGCGACTGTGGGCCTTTCGGCCGGGTTGTTCTGGTTGGCTTCCAAGGCTTTGGGTAGCTGACAGCTCTTGGGCTTGTGAAGAGGGTGCGACCTGTGAGGGTCGTGCCTTTTTTTATGGCTGGGGTTTGGGTGTATATCCGTTATT
>NZ_JACAQY010000052.1:171358-180614 GCF_013386835.1 Pseudomonas sp. IPO3774 | reverse complement strand
AGAAAAGCGGCTCTGCTTTCGTTCTGGTCTTTGCTTTTACCATAAGTAGCCGTTACCGCAGAAACGGATATGTACACAATCAAACCACCTCAGCCTGCCGCACCTGCTTCTCCAGTTCAGCCTTCAACCCCGGCTCCAACTTAAGCTGCCGCGCCAACTCATCGAGGTAAGCCTTCTCCATGAAGTTCTCCTCATCCACCAACATCACACTGGCGATATACATCTCGGCAGCCAACTCCGGAGTACTGGCAGCCCGAGCCACATCTGCCGGATCCAGCGGCTTGTTCAGCTCGGCATGCAACCACTGCTGCAACTCACGATCGTTATCCAGCTTCACAAACTCCCCTTCGATCAACGCCCGCTCACGCTCATCCACATGCCCGTCAGCCTTGGCCGCAGCCACCAGCGCCTTCAAAATCCCCTGGCTGTGCTGCTCGACCTGGGCCGGTGGCAACCGATCAATGGTCTGCGGCTCTCCTTGAGGCGCACTGGCCTGCTGCGCCTGCCAATTACCGTAGGCCTTGTAGGCAATCACCCCCAAAGCAGCCAACCCGCCATAGGTCAGCGCCTTGCCGCCAAACTTGCGGGCTTTCTTGTTGCCCAGCAACAGACCCATGGCGCCGGCCGCGAGGGCCCCACCACCGGCACCGCCAAGCAAGCTACCCAATCCGCCGCCACCCAGCAGTCCGCCAAGGGCCCCCTTGTCATCTGACTTGCGCTGCCCGCCAGCCTTGTTCTGCAACATGTCCTGGCCGGATTTGAGCAGTTGATCGAGCAATCCACGGGTATTCATTCACAACCTCCAGAAACTCAAGTTCACAGGACCAATAGGCCCCCAGCGTAAAACTAAGTGCCAAAAACCCCCGATCTAGAGTGCTTCCAGATGTAACGCGCTTACCCCTCAATTAAAACGATATACACTCGAACAAATCTATAAAAACACCCCACTGGTAATTCCAGCATGATGACCTTGCGTCAGATCCGTCACTTCATCGCCGTGGCCGAGACCGGCTCGATCTCCGCCGCTGCCCAGACCGCCTTCATCTCCCAGTCCACCCTGACCCTGGCGATCCAGCAACTGGAACAGGAAATCGGCGTCAACCTGTTCAACCGCCACGCCAAGGGCATGACCCTGACCCACCAGGGCCACCAGTTCCTGCGCCAGGCGCACCTCATCCTCGCCACCGTCGACAACGCCAAGCGCAGCCTGCAACAGAGCACCGACCAGGTGGCCGGGCAGTTGATCATCGGCGTGACCAGCCTGGTCGCCGGCTACTACCTGGCGGACTTGCTTACCCGCTTCCAGCGCGCCTACCCCAATGTCGAAATCCGCGTGATGGAGGACGAACGCCCCTACATCGAACACCTGCTGGTCAGCGGTGAAATCGACGTCGGCGTGCTGATCCTCTCCAACCTCGAAGACCGCCACGCCCTGCAAACCGAAGTGCTCACCCACTCGCCCCACCGTTTATGGCTGCCCGCCCAGCACCCGCTGCTGGAACACGACAGCATCAACCTGGCGGATGTGGCGCGCGAGCCGCTGATTCAACTGAACGTCGACGAAATGGGCCACAACGCCCAACGCATGTGGACCGGCGCCGGGCTGCAACCCCGCGTCACCTTGCGCACCGCCTCGACGGAAGCCGTGCGAAGCCTGGTCGCCGCCGGCCTGGGCGTGTCGATCCAGCCGGACATGACCTACCGCCCCTGGTCCCTGGAAGGCGACATCATCGAGGCCCGGCCGATTGCCGACCTCAGCCAGACCCTAGACGTGGGCCTGGCCTGGCGCCGAGGCACGGCGCGCCCGGCGCTGGTGGACCCATTCCTGACGGTGGCCCGCGAACAGCCCCACCCACGCAAGCCATCTATTTAATCGAATGCTGCTTTCAGTATTTAGTATTTGTTGACCTCGCGCCTGACCTCTAGTCTCTGCTCATCCCATAAGAGAAGGTCAGGCGCCTCGCACGAGAACAGCCATGACCACACAAGAAAAGAGATCGCGAAAAATGTCTGGCGCGCCCACACCGCTGCTCACTGCGTTGCTGATCGACGGCGAACTGGTCCCGGGCCAGGGGTTTGTCGAGCCGATCATCAACCCGACCACCGGTGAAATCCTCACCCATATCGCCGAAGCCAGTACCGAGCAGGTCGAAGCCGCAATCCTCGCCGCCCACCGGGCCTTTGCCGGTTGGTCGCGGACCACGCCCCAGCAGCGCTCGAACATCCTCCTGGGCATCGCCGAGACAATCGAAAAACAAGCCGACTACCTCGCCCGCCTGGAATCGCTGAATTGCGGCAAGCCGCTGCACCTGGCACGTCAGGACGATTTGAGCGCGACCGTCGATGTGTTCCGTTTCTTCGCCGGCGCCGTGCGCTGCCAGACCGGGCAACTGAGCGGTGAATACCTGCCGGGCTACACCAGCATGGTGCGTCGCGATCCGATTGGCGTGGTGGCCTCCATTGCGCCGTGGAATTACCCGCTGATGATGGCCGCCTGGAAAATCGCCCCGGCCCTGGCGGCCGGTAATACCCTGGTGTTCAAGCCGTCGGAACATACCCCGCTGTCGATCCTGGCCCTGGCGCCCGTACTGAGCCAGTTGTTGCCGCGCGGGGTGATCAACATCCTGTGTGGCGGCGGCGAAGGGGTCGGCAGCCATTTGGTCAGCCACCCGAAGGTGCGCATGGTCTCGTTGACCGGCGATATCGTCACCGGGCAGAAGATCCTCCAGGCCGCCTCCAAGACACTCAAGCGCACGCACCTGGAGCTGGGCGGCAAGGCCCCGGTGATCGTGTGCAACGACGCCGACCTGCAAGCCGTGGTCGAAGGCGTGCGCGCCTACGGTTACTACAACGCCGGCCAGGACTGCACCGCCGCGTGCCGCATCTACGCCCAGGCCGGCATCCACGACAAATTGGTGGCCGAGCTCGGCGCCGCCGTCAGCAGCCTGCGGTTTGCCGGCAAGCGCGATGCCGACAACGAACTCGGCCCGCTGATCAGCACCCGCCAGCGCGACCGCGTCGCCAGTTTTGTCGAACGCGCCCTCGGCCAGCCGCATATCGAACGCATCACCGGCGCCGCCGTGCATTCCGGTGCTGGCTTCTTCTACCAGCCAACCTTGCTGGCCGGTTGTAAACAGAATGATGAAATCGTGCAGCGCGAAGTGTTCGGCCCGGTGGTCACCGTGACCCGCTTCGACGAGCTGGAACAGGCGGTGGACTGGGCCAACGACTCGGAATACGGCCTGGCCTCCTCCGTGTGGACCCAGAACCTGGACAAGGCGATGCAAGTGGCGTCGCGCCTGCAATACGGCTGCACCTGGATCAACAGTCATTTCATGCTGGTCAGCGAAATGCCCCACGGCGGCTTGAAGCGCTCGGGGTATGGCAAAGATCTGTCCAGCGATTCGCTACAGGACTACAGCGTGGTGCGGCACATCATGGCGCGCCACGGCCAGCATCTTTAAAACAACAACTACGCTCACGCACCACCTGCTGCAAAAACTGCCCCGACCATAATTAAAGAAGAGGGAACCCCCATGTCTGCGCACAAGACCGCACTGCTCAGTGCCCTGACCACCGCGCTGCTGGCCAGTGTCAGCATCCAGGCCGCCGAACCGCTGAAGGCGGTGGGTGCCGGTGAAGGCCAGTTGGATATCGTGGCCTGGCCCGGCTATATCGAACGTGGCGAAAGCGACAAGAACTACGACTGGGTCACCGGTTTCGAGAAAGAGACCGGCTGCAAGGTCAACGTCAAGACCGCCGCCACCTCCGACGAGATGGTGAGCTTGATGGCCAAGGGCGGCTACGACCTGGTCACCGCATCCGGCGATGCCTCGCTGCGGTTGATCGTCGGCAAGCGCGTACAGCCGATCAACACCTCGCTGATTCCCAACTGGAAGAACATCGACCCGCGCCTGAAAGATGCGCCGTGGTACGTGGTCGGCCAGCAAACGTACGGCACGCCGTACCAGTGGGGCCCGAACGTGTTGATGTACAACACCAACGTGTTCAAGACCGCGCCCACCAGCTGGAACGTAGTGTTCGATGCGCAGAACCTGCCGGACGGCAAGCCGAACAAAGGCCGCGTGCAGGCCTATGACGGCCCGATCTACATCGCCGATGCGGCGCTGTACCTCAAGGCCACCAAGCCGGAACTGGGCATCCAGAGCCCGTACGAGCTGACCGAAACCCAGTACAAGGCCGTGCTCGACCTGTTGCGCGCCCAGCAGCCGTTGATCCACCGCTACTGGCATGACACCACCGTGCAAATGAGCGACTTCAAGAACGAAGGCGTGGTGGCCTCCAGCGCATGGCCGTATCAGGTCAACGGCCTGGTGAACGAGAAGCAGCCGATTGCCTCGACCATTCCGAAGGAAGGCGCCACCGGCTGGGCGGATACCACCATGCTGCACACCGATGCCAAGCACCCGAACTGCGCCTACAAGTGGATGGACTGGTCGCTGCAGCCGAAGGTCCAGGGTGATGTGGCCTCGTGGTTCGGTTCGTTGCCGGCGGTTCCCGCGGCGTGCAAGGAAAGCGAACTGCTGGGCGCCGAGGGTTGCAAGACCAACGGTTTCGACCAGTTCGAGAAGATCGCCTTCTGGAAAACCCCGCAGGCTGAAGGCGGCAAGTTCGTGCCATACAGCCGCTGGACCCAGGATTACATCGCGATCATGGGCGGGCGCTAAGCACTCCCTAGTTGATCGTTCCCACGCTCCGCGTGGGAATGCCTCCTGTGACGCTCCGCGTCACGACTTTAAGGGCGGACGCGGAGCGTCCAGCGCTGCATTCCCGCGCAGAGCGTGGGAACGATCACCTCTACCTCCGATTTAATTTTTACAAGACGCGCCTTTTTGGAGCACCGCACCATGACGCTTGCAGTCCAATTCACCCACGTTTCCCGTCAGTTCGGCGAAGTGAAAGCCGTTGACCGGGTTTCCATCGATATCCAGGACGGCGAGTTCTTTTCCATGCTCGGCCCTTCCGGCTCGGGCAAAACCACGTGCCTGCGCCTGATCGCAGGGTTCGAGCAACCCAGTGCCGGCTCCATCCGCATCCACGGTGAGGAAGCCGCCGGCTTGCCGCCGTATCAGCGCGACGTGAACACTGTGTTCCAGGATTACGCACTGTTCCCCCACATGAACGTGCGGGACAACGTGGCCTACGGCCTGAAAGTCAAAGGCGTGGGCAAGACCGAACGCCTCAACCGCGCCGAAGAAGCGCTCGGCATGGTCGCCCTCGGCGGTTACGGCGACCGCAAGCCGGTGCAACTCTCCGGCGGCCAGCGTCAACGTGTGGCCCTGGCCCGCGCACTGGTCAATCGTCCGCGCGTATTGCTGCTGGATGAGCCCCTCGGCGCTCTCGACCTGAAGCTGCGCGAACAGATGCAAAGCGAGCTGAAGAAACTGCAACGCCAACTTGGCATCACCTTCATCTTCGTCACCCACGACCAGACCGAAGCACTGTCGATGTCCGACCGTGTGGCCGTATTCAACAAGGGCCGCATCGAACAGGTCGACACCCCGCGCAACCTGTACATGAAGCCCGCCACCACCTTCGTCGCGGAATTCGTCGGCACCTCCAACGTGATTCGCGGCGAATTGGCGCAACGCTTGAGCGGTAACCCGCAGCCGTTCTCGATCCGCCCGGAACACGTGCGTTTCGCCGAAGGCCCGCTGGGCAGCGGCGAGGTGGAAGTCAGCGGCCTGCTGCATGACATCCAGTACCAGGGCAGCGCCACCCGCTACGAACTGAAACTGGAAAACGGCCAGGCGCTGAACATCAGCCAGGCCAACAACCAATGGCTGGACACCACCGCCGGGCATCAAGTCGGCCAGTCCATCACCGCGCGCTGGGCGCGGGAAGCCATGACGCCGTTGACCGACATCGCAGGCGAGGTGTGACATGAGCCTGGCCCTGTCCCAACCGCCGATGCGCAGGTTTTCCAACCTGCTGTACAAGAAGCCCAACCTGTACCTGTCGCTGCTGCTCGTGCCGCCGCTGATCTGGTTCGGCGCGATCTATTTGGGGTCGCTGCTGACCTTGCTGTGGCAAGGCTTCTATACGTTCGATGACTTCACCATGGCGGTCACCCCGGACCTGACCCTGGCCAACTTTGCCGCGCTGTTCCAGCCGTCGAACTTCGACATCATCGTGCGCACCTTGAGCATGGCGGTGGTGGTGTCCATCGCCAGTGCCATCGTCGCGTTCCCGATCGCCTACTACATGGCGCGCTACACCACCGGCAAGACCAAGGCGTTTTTCTACATCGCGGTGATGATGCCGATGTGGGCCAGCTACATCGTCAAGGCCTACGCCTGGACCCTGCTGCTGGCCAAGGGCGGCGTGGCGCAGTGGTTCGTGCAGCACCTGGGCCTGGAGCCGGCGCTGCAATTCATCATGGGCATTCCCGGCGTGGGCGGCAGCACCTTGAGCACCTCGCACCTGGGGCGGTTCATGGTGTTTGTGTACATCTGGCTGCCGTTCATGATTCTGCCGATCCAGGCCTCGCTGGAGCGTTTGCCGCCATCGTTGCTGCAGGCCTCGGCAGACCTCGGCGCCAAGCCGCGCCAGACCTTCATGCAGGTGATTCTGCCGCTGTCGGTGCCGGGGATTGCGGCGGGTTCGATCTTTACGTTCTCGCTGACCCTGGGCGACTTCATCGTGCCGCAACTGGTGGGCCCGCCGGGTTACTTCGTCGGCGGCATGGTGTACGCGCAACAAGGCGCTATCGGCAACATGCCCATGGCCGCGGCGTTCACCCTGGTGCCGATCGTGCTGATCGCGGTTTACCTGTCCATCGTCAAACGTCTGGGGGCCTTCGATGCACTCTGAAAAAGCCTCACTCAGTCTAAAAATCGCGGCCTGGGGCGGGTTGGTTTTCCTGCACTTCCCGATCCTGATCATCTTCCTCTACGCCTTCAACACCGAAGAGGCGGCGTTCAGCTTTCCACCCCAGGGCTTCACCCTGAAGTGGTTCAGCGTGGCCTTCTCGCGGCCGGACGTATTGGAAGCGATCAAGCTGTCGCTGCAAATCGCGGCCATCGCCACGCTGATTGCGATGGTGCTCGGCACCCTGGCCTCGGCGGCGTTGTATCGCCGGGAGTTCTTCGGCAAGCAAGGCATCTCGCTGATGCTGATCCTGCCGATTGCACTGCCGGGGATCATCACCGGTATCGCGTTGCTCGCGACCTTCAAGACCCTGGGGATTGAGCCGGGGATGTTCACGATCATCGTCGGCCACGCGACCTTCTGCGTGGTGATCGTCTACAACAACGTGATCGCCCGTTTGCGCCGCACTTCCCACAGCCTGATCGAAGCCTCGATGGACCTCGGCGCCGACGGCTGGCAGACCTTCCGCTACATCATCATGCCCAACCTCGGCTCGGCGTTGCTGGCCGGCGGCATGCTGGCGTTCGCGCTGTCGTTCGACGAAATCATCGTCACCACCTTCACCGCCGGCCACGAGCGCACCTTGCCGCTGTGGCTGCTCAACCAGTTGAGCCGGCCACGGGATGTGCCGGTGACCAACGTGGTGGCGATGCTGGTGATGATCGTGACGATGTTCCCGATCCTGGGTGCCTATTACCTGACCCGCGGCGGCGAAAGCGTGGCCGGTAGTGGCGGTAAATAACTGACAACACATTGCCACTGAAGGAATGAGATTCAAATGTGGGAGCGGGCTTGCTCGCGAAAGCGGTGTATCAGTCAGGTGATGTATCAACTGAAAGACCGTATTCGCGAGCAAGCCCGCTCCCACACTTGAACCGGTTTCGGCAGGGGAAACGATGCAGCTTTAAGAGGACTGAACCATGCAAACCAAACTGCTGATCAACGGCCATCTGGTCGAAGGCGAAGGCCCGGCGCAGCCGGTGTTCAACCCGGCGTTGGGTCGGGTACTGGTGGAAATCAAGGAAGCCAGCGAAGCCCAGGTCGACGCCGCCGTGCGTGCTGCCGACAGCGCTTTTGAAGGCTGGTCGCAAACGCCACCGAAGGATCGCTCGCTGCTGCTGCTCAAACTCGCCGACGCCATCGAAGCCCACGGCGCAGAGCTGGCAAAGCTTGAGTCGGACAACTGCGGCAAACCCTACAGCGCCGCGCTGAACGACGAGATCCCGGCGGTGGCCGATGTGTTCCGCTTCTTCGCCGGCGCCAGCCGCTGCATGAGCGGTTCGGCCGGCGGCGAGTACCTGCCGGGCCACACCTCTATGATCCGCCGTGACCCGGTGGGCGTGATTGCCTCCATCGCGCCGTGGAACTACCCGCTGATGATGGTCGCCTGGAAAATCGCCCCGGCCCTGGCCGCCGGTAATACCGTGGTGCTCAAGCCTTCGGAACAAACCCCGCTGACCGCGCTGCGCCTGGTGGAACTGGCCGCTGAAATTTTCCCGGCCGGTGTACTCAACCTGGTGTTTGGCCGTGGGCCAACCGTGGGCAGCCCGCTGGTGAATCACCCGAAAGTGCGCATGGTGTCGCTGACCGGTTCGATTGCCACCGGGGCCAATATCATTTCCAGCACTGCCGACAGCGTCAAACGCATGCACATGGAACTGGGCGGCAAGGCGCCGGTGATCATCTTCAACGACGCCGATATCGACGCGGCGGTGGAAGGCATTCGCACCTTCGGCTTCTACAACGCCGGGCAGGATTGCACCGCTGCGTGCCGGATTTATGCACAGGCCGATATCTACGACGCGTTCGTCGAAAAGCTCGGCGCGGCGGTTGCCAGCATCAAATACGGTTTGCAGGATGACCCGGCCACCGAGCTGGGCCCGCTGATCACCGCACAGCACCGTGACCGTGTGGCCGGGTTTGTGGAGCGTGCCGTGGCGCAATCTCATATCCGCCTGATCACGGGTGGCAAGGCGGTGGAAGGCAACGGGTTCTTCTTCGAACCGACGGTGTTGGCCGACGCGCAGCAGGACGATGAAATCGTGCGCCGCGAAGTGTTCGGGCCAGTAGTGTCGGTAACCAAATTCAACGACGAGGCCCAGGTATTGGCCTGGGCCAACGATTCGGACTACGGCCTGGCCTCTTCCGTGTGGACCGCCGATGTCGGCCGCGCCCATCGCCTGGCTGCACGGTTGCAGTACGGCTGCACCTGGGTGAACACCCACTTCATGCTGGTCAGCGAAATGCCCCACGGCGGTCAGAAACTGTCCGGCTACGGCAAGGACATGTCCATGTACGGCCTGGAGGACTACACCACCGTTCGCCATGTGATGTTCAAGCACTGACCCCTTACCCCTGTCGAAGC